>JBDLIK010000267.1:0-5358 GCA_039714895.1 Myxococcota bacterium
GCCATCACCCGGTCCGCCAGCTCCTTGATCTCGTCCGCCACCACCGAAAACGCCCGACCGTTCTCTCCGGCCTGCGCCGCAATGATCGCCGCATTGAGCGCCAGCAGGTTCGTCTCGTCCGCCACCGTGTCGATCACGTCCACGATCGCGCCAATCTCTCCCGCCCGGCTCGACAGGCTCCGAATCACCCCTTCCGCCGTCTGCGTCGCCTCGCGGATCGCCTCCATCCCTTCCATCGTCCGGCGCACCTGCGATGCGCCCCCTTCCGCCGTCTCCACCACCCGCACCGACAACCGCCCCATCTCCTCCGCGTTCGCATCCACCTCCCGCAGCGAGCTCGCCATCTCCTCCATCGACGTCGACGTCTCCGCCGAGGCCTCGAACAATCCCTCCGCCTGGCTGCCCACCTCCCGCACGCTCTCCATCGCCTGCGACAAGGAGCCCGACACCTCCGAGACCCGCTCCTCCAGACCCCGTGCCGTCTGGTTCAGCTCCTCCCCGGACGCCGACAGCTGGAGCAGCGAGCTCCCAGACTCCTCCACCGACGACGACAGCGCCTGCGCCGACGCCGCAATCTCCACCACCTGCGTCTCCAGCGTCTCCACGCCGCCCCGGGCGCCCATCACCCCCACCGCCTGGTCCGAGGCCGCCGACGACACCCCCTCGCCCACGCCCTCCAGCTCCCGAGCCGTACCCTCCAGACGATCCGCTGCCTTCGCCACCCGCTCCACCGTCGACCGAAGCGCCAACGACATCCGCTCGAACGCGCGACCCAGATCCCCCAGCTCGTCCTCCGACTCGAAGCCCTCCACGAAACGAAGATCTCCCCCCGCAATGCGGCGAGCCCGTTCGGTGAGGGACGCCGTGCTCGCGTGGACGTCCTGGGCAAGGAGCCGGGCCAGCAGCACCGCGATCCCGGTGGCGACCGCGAGCAGCAGGCCGAACGGCGTCCACATGCTCCCCAGGCGCTCGGACACCACCTCGGCGGGAAGCACTGCGATGGCGACGCGGCCATCGGGCAGACGGATCCACGCGAAGGCCTCGGGCGAGCCGAGGTCGCGGCTGTCTCCCCGATCCTCGCCGGTCTGGCGCAACGTCTGCCAGGCGGATCCGCTGAGGAACCCAGGATCTCCCTGGGCGGGGTCGACGATCCGGAGCTCCTGGGCGATCCCGAGGCTGCGGGCGTCCTCGCGCAGCCGCTCGAGAGTCGCCGGATCGGCTCCGGCGAGCTGGGAAGCCGCCCGCGAGAGGTAGCGCTCCTGAAACTGCGCGGTCTGGCGGAGCATCGGCCGCTTCGCGTGGTTCTCGGCGAGGAGGACGGAGAAGAGCACCGTGGAGACGGCCACCCCGGTGAGCGAGAGCAGCAGCTTGGTGGACAGGGACAGCGGCTGCACCAGGACGTCGCGGTCGTCCGGGTCCGGAAGCAGCTCGACGAGCGCGCGACGCAAGGGGTGGAGACGCCTCTTGACGAAGAAGAAGTAGAGGGCGTTCATCGCGAAGCCCGCGGTGGTGGTGGCGGCCACGATGACCCCTGCCGAGACCGTGGGGAGGTCCGGGAAGCAGAGCTTGAGACCCCCGCCGATCACGAGGCCCGCGACCACGTAGTTGGCGAAGGCCAGCAGGAAGGCCTGGCGCGGGAAGTCCATCAGCGCGGCGAAGGCCTCGCGCTCGAGCCCCGTCGTCTCTCCCGCGCGCGCGCGAGCGGTGAGCCAGTCCACGATGGGCCGACGGGCGCGTCGGCTGACGACCTCCGAAACCACCGCCGCAGCCAGCGCGTAGCCGGCGATGATCCACGCGAAGACTCGCCACTGCTCCGGGGTGAGCCGGAGCAGGACCATCAGGTAGAGCACAACGATGGCCGCGGAGGCGAACCCCACTGCGGCCTGCACACCCACGAGCCCCCGCTCGAAAGCCGCCGGCTTGGGAAGCGCCCCGTGGCTCACGACGCCTCCTCCGCCCGCCGACCCGCCGAGCGAACCACGCTCTCCAGCAGGTGCTCGACGGAGAGCACCAGCACCGGCGGCCCCGTCTCCCGCCGCACCACGGCGTGCACGGCCTCGTAGCCCGCCTGGGTGGCCAGCTCGGGGGCTGCGTCCACCGCGTCGGCGGGAAGCGACAGCACGTCGACGGCATGCTGGACCCGCAGACCGAAGCACAGGCCGTCGACCTCGAGGATCGCGATGCGTTCGCGCTCTCCGCCCCGCCCGGAGCCACCGCCGAGGGCGCGGCCGAGGTCCACCACCGGGACGATGGCTCCGCGCAGGTCGATGATGCCCTCGATGAGCTCGGGTGCCCGTGGCAGCGGCGTGATCTGCTGCTCGCGGACGATCTCGCGGACGTGAAGCACGTCGATTCCATAGAGCTGTCCGTCGAGCTCGAGGCAGGCGAGCTCCACGCGATTCTCCCTCCCGCCGGCGGCTTCAGCGTTCGATTCCAAGGTCCAGCACCCGGTCGGCGTCCAGAATCGAGACGAAGTCTTCGCCTCGCACCAGCAGCGCGACCACCAGATCCGATTCCCCGGGCGGCGGATCGCGCAGCTCGGACTCCGGTACCCGCAGCACCTCGATCACACGATCCACGAGGAGCCCTGCGATCTTCGCGTCCTCACCGTGGAGAACGACGATGCGGCTCCGCGCGTGGGGGCCCCTGGAGTCGAGTCCCAGGCGGATCCTCAGATCCACCACCTGCACGATCTCGCCGCGCAGAGGCACCACTCCCAGCACCTCGCGCGGAACACGGGGCAGGAGCGTGATCGGCTTGAGGCGTACGATCTCACGGATCCGCTCCACGGGAACCGCGTACACGTCCTCGCCGACCGCCAGCGTCAACAGCTCGCGCGGCAGCTCCGTCTCTTCCCGGGCCTCCGAGCGTCCCGCCGCCCGGGCGAGGTCGACCCAGCCCGCCCGGTTCGACAGCACGTCGCCTCCCGCGCTCATGCGGCCTCCCGCCGGTGGGCGAGGTCGTCGACGAGGGCAGAGACGTCGAGGACGAGGATGGCCCCGCGATCTCCCTGCTCGGTGGCCCCGGCGATGCCCCGAACCTGGGGGATCGGACCCTGGATCGCCTTGATGACCGCGTCCCGCTGCCCCTCGAGTCGATCCACGAGCAGTGCGGCCTTGGATTCGCCGAGCCCCACGACCACTGCGAACCCGCCGCCCCCGGCCCGCTCCTCCAGCTCGAAGACCCGCGCCAGACGCAGCACCGGCACCGGCTCGCCTCGCAGATTGAGCAGCTCCCGTCTCTCCGACCGCTGCAGCTGGCCGTCGGCCACCGAGACGGTCTCCAGCACGGAATTGACGGGCACGGCGAAGGTCTGATCGGTCACCGTGACCAGCAGGGCCTGAATGATCGCCAGGGTGATGGGCAGGGTCAGGGTGAAGGTGGTGCCCCGCCCCTGGGTCGAGTCCACCTCGACCACTCCACCCATGGCCTGCAGGTTGGAGCGCACGATGTCCATGCCCACGCCCCGGCCGCTCGTCTCCGTCACCGCCTCGCAGGTGGACAGGCCGGGCTCGAAGATGAGCTCCAGACACTCGGCGCGGGATGGGCTCTGCTCGGCGCCGAGGACACCCTGCTCGATCGCCCGGGCCCTCACCCGCTCCGGATCGATGCCCCGTCCGTCGTCGCGGACCTGGATCACCACGTGATTGCCACGCTGGCTGGCGTCGATCCCGATGCGACCCTCGGCATTCTTGCCGGCCGCCAGGCGCTCCTCGCTCGCTTCGATGGCGTGGTCAAAGGCGTTGCGCAGCAGGTGGACCAGCGGGTCGACGAGCTGCTCGACGATCAGCTTGTCGAGCTCGGTGTCGGCCCCGCGAACCTCCAGCCGCACCTCCTTCGAGAGGTCCTTGCGCAGGCGGCGCACCACCCGGGAGAGCTTCTCGAAGACCTGGCGCAGGGGCACCATGCGCACTTCGAGGACGCCGGCCTGCAGCTCCTGGAGCTTCCGCTCGAGGGCCCGGTGGATCTTGAGCAGCTCGCCCCCCGCCTGGGCGGTGGCCGGATCCCGGGCCATCCGGGCAGCCAGTGCGCCGAGCGATCCCCGGTGGATCCCGATCTCTCCCACGAGGTTCATCAGATCCTCGAGCTTGCGGATGTCCACGCGAACCGTGTCCGAGAGCGAGCGCAAGGAGCCGGTCTCGACGCCCGACGGTCGGGCGGCCGGCGGGGACGGTCGAGATGCGGCCTGGGCGCGCGACGGAGCCTCGCTGGGGAGCCCCCCGCCCACACCGCGCACCGAGCCCCCCGAGAGCTCGAGTCGGGCCGTGAGATCCTCGGGCTCGACGTCCGCTGCCACCAGGATCGAGAAGCGGATCTGCGACTCGGGGGTATCGCCGGGCGAGGGCAGGGTCGAGAGGACCTCGCCCACCTCGCGGATCGCTCCGCTGAGCTCCTGGAGCCCCTCGTCGAAGGAGGTGATCTCGAAGCAGGCTTCCACCAGGTGGATGCGTCGCCCGCGACGCAGGTTCTCCTGCAGCCGGTGCTCCTCGTACTCGGTGAGGGCCCGAAGCATGGACTCATCCACGTCGAGGGCGGGAATGGCGGCGTCGCTGAGGACCCCACGGGCCTCTTCCAGTCGGCGCCGCAGGTCGAGGGTGGCCTCGGCGACGGATTCGAGATCGCCGCCGCGTCCGAGCTCCGCCAGGGCGGCGGTGAAGGCGGCCACCGACTCCTCGATGAGAGGCAGCACCGGCCCGTCGACCCGCGCCCGCCCCATGCGCAGATCGTCGAGGGCGTCCTCCAGGCGGTGGGAGAGCTCCGCGAGCGCGTCGAAGCCGAACATGCCCGACAGGCCTTTCAGGGAATGCGCGGAGCGGAACAGCTGGTTCACGAGGTCGGGATCGGCACCGCCTTCCCCCGCCTCGCCCAGGTCGGAGAGGCCCTGTCTCAGGCGCTCCAGGAGGTCCTCGGCCTCGGAGACGAACTCGCGCTGGGCCTTGCTGACCCGCGGTGTGCGCCGGCGCGCCGCCATGTCCCTAGGCGCCTCCCTGCTCCAAGAGCCCGCTGACGATCCGGCACAGCGCCTCGGGATCGAACGGCTTGACGAGGTAGGCCTCGGCGCCGAGCTCCAGGCCCTTCTCGCGGTCCCGCTCCGAGCCTTCGGTGGAGATGATCACCAGCGGGATCGAGCGATAGGCCTCGCTCTGCTTGACGAAGGACACCAGCTCGAGCCCGTTGATGTCGGGCATGTTGATGTCCGTGAGAATCAAGTCGAAGGGTTGGCGCGGAAGTTCGCGCAGTGCCTCGAATCCGCTGGCCGCGGCGGTCACCTTCACCGGCTCCTCGAGCTCCTCGAGGGCCGACGCGAGCAGCGAGCACATGGTGGGCGAGTCTTCGACGATCAGGATGCGTCTCATG
>JBDLIK010000268.1:0-5353 GCA_039714895.1 Myxococcota bacterium
CCGTTGCTCGAGTCGAGCGCCGGCATGACGGTGCCCAGGTTCCGGATCGTCCTGGCAGCGTGCTACAAGGGTCGCATGCTCTTCGATGGGCCGGAGGGCGCCGCGCACACCGTCGTCCTGGCGCACGGGGCGGGCGCGCCGATGGACTCGCCGTGGATGGAGGCGATGGCCTCGGGCCTCGCGGGCCGGGGGCTGCGGGTGGTGCGCTTCGAGTTTCCCTACATGGCGGCGCGTCGCACGGACGGGAAGCGGCGCGGACCGGATCGGGAGCCCGTCCTGCGTGCGGCCTGGCGCGAGGTCGTGGACGGTCTCGGCGGTGGGAGTCGGCTGGTGATCGGGGGCAAGTCCATGGGCGGGCGCATGGCGAGCCTCGTCGCCGATGAGATCGGTGCCCAGGGTCTCGTCTGCCTCGGCTATCCGTTCCATCCCCCAGGACGCCCCGAGCGCCTGCGCACGGCCCATCTCGAGAAGCTCGAGACCCCCACACTGATCCTGCAGGGCACCCGGGATCCCTTCGGGAAGCCGGAAGAGGTTCGGGGCTACGGCCTTTCGGGTCGCATCCGGGTCGAGTGGATCGAGGACGGCGATCACGACTGGAAGCCGCGCAAGAAGTCGGGACGCACCCATGCGCAGAACCTGCAGCAGGCCATCGAGACCGTGGCGGGCTTCGTGAAGGGCGTCTAGCGGTGGAGCTCACCGCTGTCGCGGACGAGCAGAGGGACCCCCCGGCCCGACCGTATACAGCCCCTCGTCACTCGGGTCGCTGATGGATGCGATCACCGAGATGCGGCGCTCGAGGGGAATAGATGTCGTGTCAACTCGGAACCGAACGAGGGGATGAAGCTCCGGATCGGGACTGCTTCCTCCCGGTGACCACGAGCACTCTCCTTCCGCCTGGCTGCCGTGATGCGCGTCACACGTTGTGGTCGAGTTCGGCCGAAGCGCTTGTCCGGGAGGGGGCTCGAAGACCACACAGGGAGTCTTCATGGGCCTTGCCAGAAGAGCGCATCGAACCCGCACGTCTCACCCGGCTCCTCCGCAAGGCTCCGGGACCAGCGATCCGCGATGGATCCTCTGCGCCGTGGTCCTGGCCCTGCTGACCTGGGTCAGCCCCTCTCCGGGCGTCGCAGAAGATGTCTCCAGGGAACAGATGCGGGGCCTGGACGAGCAGGTCCAGGAGATCAAATCGGACGTCCTCAGCATCGCTGCTGAGCTCAGTCTTCTCGAGGAGAGGCTGCTCTATCCGTCCAACACCCAGGTCGCCGTCTTCGTCTCGATTGCCGAGGATGAAGCCTTCCGGCTCGACTCGGTGAGGATCCAGATCGACGGCAAGCTCGTTGCACATCACATCTACAGCTTCAAGGAGCTGGAGGCCCTGCAGAAGGGAGGTGTGCAGCGGATCTACACCGGCAACATTCCCACGGGCGAACATCGACTCGAGGTCTCGGCCTCCGGCAAGCTGCCTGGCGGCGGGGACTACAGCGGCACCCAGAGCTTCGGGTTCAGCAAAGAGGTCGAACCGAAGCTCGTCGGGATCACGCTCGCCGGCCACGCTTCCGGGGACGCCAGCATACGACTCGGGGACTGGTAGCTCGTGTCCTGTGCGCGAAGACACATCGCATTCGCCGCTGCGGCGTTCCTGGTCGCCAGCTCAGCCCTGGGCAGCGAGCTGAGGGATCTCCACTTCGGAGAGGCGCTCTACTACGCGTACCAGGAGCACTGGTTCGAGGCGCTGGAACGGCTCGACAGCGAAATCGCTCAACACTACGGGGTCGACGAGCCGGTGCTGGACTCGCTGCATCATCACATCGATCACGCGGAGTTCTCCGTGGGCGACTTCGAGCTCCACTATCGGATGCACCACCGCGCGGGACGTGCCATCCAGGCCGTGCTCGAGGGTGACGTCGAGCAGCCGGTGCGCAACGAAGCAGCCTTTCGCCTGGCGCGCATCCACTCTCAGAAGGACCAGCCCTACGATGCGCTGAGCGCCCTGGAGAGGATCAGCGGCCGGATCCCCGGAGACATCCGAGATGACGTCGAGTTCCTCAGGGCGAGCATCTACATGGCGACGGGCCAACCCTCCCGAGCAGTCGATGTCCTCCGACGACTGCAAGCTGGGGAGGACCTGAGGGGATTCTCGGCGTACAACCTCGGCATCGCGCTGCTGCAGGACGACCGGCAGGAGGAGGCCATGCAGCAGCTGGACCGTGCCGGGCACGTGAGGGGGCGTGATCCGGCCACGCTCGCAATCAGGGACAAGGCGAACCTCGTCCTCGGCATGCTGTTGTTCGAGGCATCCGAGTTCGGGCTGGCACAGCGCTCCCTGGACCGGGTGGGCCTCGAGGGCCCCTTCTCGAACCAGGCGCTGCTGCGTGCGGGGTGGGCTGACGTCTCCGCGGAGAACTTCGAGAGAGCTCTGGTCCCCTGGAGCATCCTGGCGGAGCGCTCGGCCACCGATGCCGCCGTCCAGGAAGCCATGCTGGCCCTGCCGTATGCATACAGCAAGGTGGACGTGCACGGCCGCGCAGCGCTCCTGTACGGGCGGGCCGTGAAGACCTTCGGCGAAGAGCTGGACAAGGTGGATGCGTCGATCAGGAGCATCAGGAAGGGCGAGTTCCTGAAGGCGCTGGTGCGGCAGGAGATCCGCCAGGACAAGGACTGGGTCATCCGTCTCCGTAGCCTGCCCGAGACGCCCGAGACCTTCTACCTGATGGCCTTGATGGCCTCCCACGACTTCCAGACGGCCTTGCAGAACCACCTGGACCTGGAGGGCCTGCGCAAGAGGTTGGTCTCGTGGCGAGGCAGCCTGGACGCCTTCGAGGACGTCATCCGCCTGCGCCGTCAGTACTACGAACCCATCCTGCCCGAGATCGATCGTCGGTTCAGGAAGCTCGATTCCCAGGTTCGCCTGCGCCTCGAGCAACGCGAGCACATCGATCAGCGCCTTCAGCGCATGCTGATCGCTCCGAGACCGGACCATCTGGCCACGGCAGATGAGCAGCTGCTTGCATCACGGATCGCGCGGCTGGAAGCCCGGCTGGGGGACGGGAGGAGTCCCGAGGAGGCGGCCCTGAGGCTTCGGATCCAGCGTCTCAGGGGTGCGCTGACCTGGCGCCTGGAGGCCCGGTACCACCAGCGGCTGACGGAGACCCACGCGCATCTGCGCGAACTCGATCGGGATGTGGAAGCGCTGACGACGCAGTACGAGGCCTTCGTGAGGACGCGACAGGCCGCCACGCACAGCTACGCCGGCTACCAGATCCCGATCAACGCCTTGCGAACGCGCGTCGACGACGGGCTCGAGCGCCTGAACGTCCTGATGGCGCGTCAGGGGCACATGCTGGAGACCGTTGCGATCCATGAGCTCAGGGTGCGTCGGGAACGTCTGGAGAACTACCAACACCAGGCCCGCTTCGCGTTTGCAGACAGTTATGACCGGGCGGCGAAGGCGCAGGCCTGGTGAAGATCGGGGATCAATGCGCTGCGCCCGCACAGCCCTGCTCCTCGCAGCGACCCTCGTCGTCGCCTGCGCGGGGAATCCCCACAGGCCGACTCTCGGCGAGCTGCACGAGGTCGAGGCGGACGTGACGGAAGTGCGCCTGGAAGACGGCCTCGAGCAGGCGATTCGTGGCTACCGGAGGTTCCTCGAGGAAACGCCGGAATCCGCGCTGACCCCGGAAGCCATGCGGCGGCTGGCGGATCTGAAGCTGGAGAAGGAGTACGGGATCCTCGGTGATGGAGAGCTGGTGGATCTTCCGGCCCCGCAGGCGAGCGCCGCACGAGCCGGGTTGCCAGACAGGCGGTGGGCCCCGGGCGTCGCACGCCGCCCGGAATCCGGACTGGGCCTCCAACGGCGTGCCGGAGGCGAAGACGGGATCGCGCCCTCCGACGGGGGCTTCGAGCTCGAGCCCCCCGGTGGAGAGGAGGTGGCGTGGTCAGGCCCGCTGGAGGCCATCGACCTCTACGACGAGATCCTCGCTGCCTATCCGGCGTACCATCACAACGACGAGGTCCTGTACCAGAAGGCCAGGGCATACGACGAGCTGGGGCGGACCGAAGAAGCCATTGCCGTGATGGAACGCCTGGTCGCCGAGTACCCGCATTCCCGGTACATCGACGAGGTGCAGTTCAGAAGGGCCGAGTACTTCTTCGTGAGGAAGAGGTACGTCGAAGCCGAGCAGGCCTACGCGGCCATCACCGGGATGGGTGTGGGCTCCGAATACTACGAGCTGGCCCTGTACAAACTCGGCTGGACTCTCTACAAGCAGGAGCTTCACGAAGAGGCGGTGCGCGAGTACATCGCGCTGCTGGACTACAAGGTTGCCACCGGGTACGACTTCGACCAGTCCCACGATGAGGCCGCCGGGCGTCGAATCGCGGACACCTACCGTGTCATCAGTCTCAGCTTCTCGAACCTCGGTGGCCCGGAGGCCGTTGGGGGCTACTTCGCCGCAAACGGACCCCGGAGCTACGAGGATCGCATCTACAGTCACTTCGGCGACTTCTACCTCGAGAAGCTCCGTTACAACGATGCGGCAGCCGTCTACAGCGCATTCGTCGATCTCTACCCGCTGCACCGGGCGTCGCCCCACTTCAGCATGCGCGTGGTCGAGATCTTCGAGGCCGGCGGGTTTCCGAAGCTGGTGCTGGAGTCGAAGAAGGAGTTCGCGGCCAGCTACGGCCTGCAGTCCGAGTACTGGCGTCACTTCGCCGTCGGCGATGCGCCGGAGGTCCTGAGCTATCTGAAGAGCAACCTCGAGGACCTGGCAAACCACTATCATGCCCTCTACCAGGAGGACGAGCCAGCTGACGAGAAGCCAGCGCACTTCCAAGAAGCGATTCACTGGTACCGCGAGTATCTGACTTCGTTCCCCGAGGACGTCAAGGCGCCCGGGGTCCACTATCAGCTTGCCGATCTCCTTCTCGAACACCGGGACTTCGGCGAGGCAGCCCGGGAGTACGAGCGGACCGCCTACGACTATCCCCGCCATGAACAGGCTGGCGCAGCCGGGTATGCGGCGATCTACGCACACCGGGAGTACCAGAAGCTGGTGGCTGGTGCGGAGCAAGCGGCAGTCAGGCGCGCTGCCGTGAACAGCACCCTCCGGTTCGTCGATACGTTTCCGGACCACGAGCACGCCGCCGTGGTCCTGGGCGCCGCCGTCGACGACCTGTACGAGATGGAGGAGCTCCTGCTGGCGATCACCACGGGCCAGAGGCTGATCGATGGTTTTCCGCAGGCGGACCTGGCCACCCGACGCTCCGCCTGGACGGTCGTTGCCCACTCCTCCTTCGACCTAGCCGACTTCGAGGCGGCCGAGCGTGCCTACTCGCGTGTGCTCGAGATGACGCC
>JBDLIK010000269.1:0-5311 GCA_039714895.1 Myxococcota bacterium
GGCCCCGAGCGCCACCACCCGCCCGCCCGCCGCCCCGGCGCCGGGGGTCGCGCGGAAGCGGCCCCGGGGCAGCGACAGCCGCGCGCGCAGCTTGTCGATGCGCAGCTGACGGATCGCGTGGACCTTGCGGAGCAGCTCGTCGCCGATCCCCTCGAGCGCGGGACTCGCCCGGCGCTGGGGCTTGGCAAGGAAGTCCGCCGCTCCGAGCTCGAGGGCCTTGAAGACGTCCTGGGAGTCCGAACGTCCGCTGATCACGAGCACCGGTTTGGGGCAGCGGGACATCACCAACCGCAGGAAGGTGAAGCCGTCCATGCGCGGCATCTCGAGATCGAGGGTGACGAGGTCCGGCTCCAGAGCCAGGGTCCTGGAGAGAGCCTCTTCCCCGTCCCGGGCAGAGCCCACGACCTCCACCAGCGGCGAGGACTCGAGGATGCGGGTGATCGTCTGGCGGCTGAACGCCGAGTCGTCGATCACCAGGACCCGGAGGGCCGGCTGCCTCATGCCTCTCCACCCTGGGCCACCCGCTGGGCGGCTTCGGCGGCGGCGTGGTGCCAGGGATCCAGAGACTCGCCGGGCCCGGGCTTGCGGTAGACCATGTCGTTGCGCAGGTGGCGCAGCTCGAAGGCCGTCGAGAGGTTGATGAGCGACTCGGAGTGCCCCAGCAGCAGATGACCCCCCGGGCGCAGCTTCCGCTCGAAGGTCTGGATCACCCGCCGCTTGGTCTCCAGATCGAAGTAGATGATGACGTTGCGGCACAGCACGATGTCCATGGGACCGAGCAGGGAGGTTCGAGCGGGGTCCAGCAGATTCAGGTGAGCGAAACAGACGTGGCGCTTCACCTGGTCGGAGATGCGACGGAGTCCGTCCTTCTCGACGAAGTAGCGGTCGCGCATCGCCTGGTCCATGGCCCGGAAGGCCGACTCGCGGTACAGCCCGCGGCGGGCTCGCTGGAGCATCGTGCGCGAGATGTCCGAGGCGTAGACGCGTACGTCCCGCTCGGGATCGAGACCCGCCTCCAGCGCGAGGATGACGATGGAGTAGGGCTCTTCACCGCTCGAGCAGCCCGCCGACCAGATGTGGATCGGGGCCCGCGTCCGCCGCGCGGCCCGGTGCTCGGGAAGGATCTCCTGCACCAGCGCGCGCAGCTGCTTCTGCTCGCGCATGAAGTAGGTCTCGTTGGTGGTGACGTCGTCCACGAGACGGGCGAGCTCACCGTCCCCCTCTCCGCCCCGGCGCAGCAGGTAGTGGTAGGACGCAAAGCTTCCGAGCCCGAGGGATTCGACCCTGCGGGCGATGCGCTTCTCCAGCAGGTATCGCAGGTCCTCGCAGAAATGGAGTCCGCAGTGGGCGCGCAGCAGCTGGCCGAACATCCGGAACTCCGTGTCCGTCAAGCACAGCTGGCGAGGGCTTCGGACCGAGGCTTCCACCTTCACTCCTCCAGCCGCGCCAGCGCCCGCAGGATCGCGTCGCGGACGAACTCATCGTCCTCGGATTCCAGATGGCGCAGGATGGCGGGGACCGCTCGCACCACCCGACGCTTCGTCAAGACGTCGATGGCCTCGGCCCGCACCAGCCAATGGGGATGACCCACCAGGGGTACCAGGTACTCGAGGCTGTCGGCGTCGCCGCCCTCCCCGAGGCAGCGCACCACGCTCTGCACGATCTCGGCGTCCTCGTGGCCCAGGGCGTCGAGGGCGAGGCGGGCCGCTTCGGGGCGGCCGACCGCCGTCAGCCCTTCCACCGCGGCGATCGCCACCGAGCCGGTGTCACAGAGCGCGGCCGAGAGCAGCTCCAGCAGCTGCGCCTGGTGCCCCTCGGCTCGCTCCACCGTCGCAAACCTCGCCACCTCCTGCACCGCCGCGGCACGCACCCGTGGGTCGTCGTCCCGCACCAGGCAGGCGAGATCCTCCACCACCTGGGCCGCCTCGAAGCCGGCCAGGGAGCCGGCGGCCGCCACGCGGACCGACGCCGAGTCGTCCGCCAAGGCCAGACGCAGCGACTCGGAGCGCGGGGAGATCCGGGCGAGCCCGCGCACCGCAGCCCGGCGTACGTCCGAAGCGGGATCCGAGACCAGCAGTGCGATGGCGTCGGCACCCTCGGGTCTTCCCAGATCGCCGAGGACCCGGGCGATCTGGGCCCGCTCCGCGGCCTCGGCGCTCACCAGCCGGGCGGCCAGCAGCTCCACCGCGCGGGCACTCTGCGCCGCGTCCTCGCGCAGGGCCACGCTGGCCAGGGCATCTCCGAGGGTTGCGAGCTCGTCGTCGGCTTCGGGACCCGTCTGCTCCGCAGCCACGGAAAGCCGACGGATCAGCGCTCCGAGAGTCTGCTCTCCTTCGCAGCGCGTCAGAGCGTGGGCAGCGGCGATTCGCACCTCCACCTCCGGATCCTCCAGACAGGCGCACAGCCGATTCTGCGCCAGCGCGCCGGGCCAACGCCCCAGGGCCTGGCAGGCCAGGACCCGCGCCGGCGGGTCGAAGCCCGAGAAGGCGGCCTCGAGGGCGCTCTGCGCCAGGTCGCCCATCCCCTCGAGCGTGGCGAGCACCAGCTCCGTCAGAGTCTCGTCGGTTCCCGCTCGCAGGATGGCGGGCGCAGACGTGGCGTCACCGGCCAGCCCGAGAAACTGGATCAACACGCGACGGGTGGCCGGGTCGGCCTCCGGGAGACGCAGGGCGGCGTCGCCGAGGGCATCCGGCGCGCTGGCCGCCGCCTCGCCGATCTGCCGGGCCAGCTCCGACGCCTCGTCGGGAGTGGCCCGACCGAGGATTCGCAGCAGGGCCTGCATGGCCGCCTCCCGGGTCGTTCGGGAGGAGGCGGCCAGGCCCTTGAGAAGCACCCACCAGGCCCCCTGCTCGTCGCTGTACCCGAGCAGCTGGAATCCCGCCGCCCGCAGCAGGGAGTGCGAGAGCACCGGCTCGATCTCGGCCACCAACACGGGGACCTCGAGCTGGTGGAGGGCGCAGAGCGCCGACAGCCGCACCAGGGGGTCCTCCTCGGAGCCGTTCGCCAGGCCCAGCAGTGGGTCGCGGGCGCGCAGCTCTCCCCCCGCGCCCAGGGCGTCGGCCGCGGACCCTCGCACGTTGGGATCCGGGTCCTCGAGCATCTCGAGCAGCCGGACCGAGGCGCGCTCGTCGGCGATGCCGGCCAGGGCATCGACCGCGAGCTTTCGCACGTCTACATCGCGATCGCTGCTCGCCTTCAGCAGTCGCGGCAGCACGGGCGCCCCGCTGCGCACCAGGGCCTCCACCGCCGCGTTGCGCCGCCCGGGGTTCTCGGAGTCGGCGAGCGCCTCCACCAGAGCGTCCGCGACCCCGGCGGGATCCGCCACCGTCGCCAATCGGTCGACGGCCGCCTTCCGCACCCGCCAGTCCAGGTCGCCGAGCCGCTCGATCAGAAGCGGGAGCGCCTCGGCCAACGGCAGGACGAGGGAGCGCTCCACGGCGAGGCGGCGGACCTCCTCGTCGTCGCTCTTCAGGTCCAGGCGGATGCTCTCGAGCTCGCGGGGCTCCATCCTCTCCTCACTTCATCCCGCGTGCCCGGGCCACGCGAAGCACTTCCTCACCCAGGAAGTCGCGGGCCTCGCGCACACCGGCCTCGACCCGTTCTCGGAAGAGCGAACGCCCTTCCTCGAGCTCGGTGTCGAGCGACTCCAGCACGTTTCCTGCGGCCACGGCGGTCGTGAACTTCTCCTGGTTGTAGAGGACGATGTCGGAGACGATGATGCGGGCGAGTCGCTCCGCCTTGGCCACCGCCTCGTCCGGCACTCCCGGCTGCCGGGGCTCCGAAGCTCGCGGCTCGGGCGTCGGGGGAGCGGGCTCCGAAAGCCGGGGCTCGGGCGTCGGGGCGACCGCCAGCGGAAGCCCCATCTCGCGCAGGGCCGCCAGCGCGGCCTCCGCCACCCCGGGCTCCTCGAGGTAGGCGTCGGCTCCGTAGAGGTCGCCGGGAGGACGCCGGTAGCGCTCCGGCCGGTGCACGCTTCCGACCAGCAACACGCCGATGGTTCGGAGGCTCTCGTTGCGCTTCATGAGCTCGCACACCTGGAATCCGAACATGCGCGGCAGCGAGGCGTCCAGGATCACCGCGCGCGGCAAGACCCGCTGGACGGTGAGGATCGCCTCCACTCCATCGTGGGCCAGCACCACCTCGAGCCCCGCCGCCCCGAGGACGGCCGCAGTCGCCTTGGCGCGCTCCGGGTCCGGGTCGGCGAGCACCACCAGGCGCTCCCGCTCCGGTGCCGAGCGCGGAACCTCGGACTCCCCCAGTGCGGGCCGCGGCGACGCCACCGAGGGCGCCCGCACCCGGAATGCCGCCTGGCAGCGCTGGCAGCGCAGGCGTACGCCCTCGGGGCGAATCCGCTCGCGCGCGATCCGGTAGCGGGCACTGCAGCGGGGGCAGCCGGCGATCATGAGCTCCTCCGTTCCTTCATCCGCTCGTCTCCTAGGTCCGGAACCTTCGGACGTCGTCTTTGAGGGATGCGGCCTGGGCGAGCAGCTCCCGGGTGGCGTTGGCCATGCGTCCGGCCGAGTCCTGATTGCTCTCGGTGCGTTCGGCCACGCGGCGGAGCTCGTCTACGGCCCGGCCACACGCGCCGCCTTGCTCGGTCAACGCCCGGTGGATCTCCGCCACCGCCTCCCGCACCCGCTCCATGCTGTCCCGGATCCGACCCGCGCCCCGCGCCTGCTCCTCCGTGGTCCGGTGCACCTGCGCCGCCACCTCCCGCATCGCCACCGTCCCCGACAGCACCACCTCGTGGCCCTGTTGCTGCTCCTGACCCGCTCCCCGGATCCGATCCACCCCGTCCCGCACCCGCTCCATCAGACCCACCACGTGGGAGGCCGCTCGGCTCTGCTCGCGCACCGCCTGCACGATCTCCCCCGTCCGGGCGCCGCTCTCCCGCGCCGCGCCCGTGATCGCCAACAGCGCCTCCCCGGCCTGGGACGACAGCCCCACTCCCTCCTGCACCGAACGCATCCCCCGCTCGATCGCCGAGTGCGCCGACCGGCTCTCCACCTGCACCGAGCGGATCAGACCCCCGATCTCCTTCGTCGACGCCATCACCCGGTCCGCCAGCTCCTTGATCTCGTCCGCCACCACCGAAAACGCCCGACCGTTCTCTCCAGCCTGCGCCGCGATGATCGCCGCATTGAGCGCCAGCAGGTTCGTCTCGTCCGCCACCGTGTCGATCACGTCCACGATCGCGCCAATCTCTCCCGCCCGGCCCGACAGGCTCCGGATCACCCCTTCCGCCGTCTGCGTCGCCTCGCGGATCGCCTCCATCCCTTCCATCGTCCGGCGCACCTGCGATGCGCCCCCT
>JBDLIK010000270.1:0-5311 GCA_039714895.1 Myxococcota bacterium
GCGGCCTCACCGACGGAGATGGCGCCGTGGGCATCGCACTCGGCCTGAATCTCGGCCCCGCCCTTCTCGAGGATGGCACCGGCGACGCCCGCCCCGAGGCGCAGGGCGCTGTTGGCGGCGTTCACGATGGCGTCGACATCCTGTTCGGTGATGTCGCCCTCCAGCAGGACGATGCGCCCGGGCATACCTAACCCTCCGGAAGCGACTCCACCAGACCCGCGGCGATGAGCGGGACCAGGATCTCGTGGTGACCGACGATCGTGATGCCCCTGCCGCCGAGACGGGTGGGACGCTCGACCACGTTCATCGTGGGTCGGTAATGGCGGATGAAGTCGAGGTTCACGGTGGTGAAGCGCCGCGCCTTGTGGCCGAGGTTGCGCGCGAGGGCCAGGGCCTTCAGGAAGACCTCCGGCAGGATGACGGCGGAACCGATGTTGTAGAGCACCCCGCCCTCCAGGGTGGCGACCAGGCTGGTGAGCAGCTCGAAGTCCCGGTAGCTGGTCTCGCCCAGCGCGGCGCCGTCCGCCCCGGGATGCATGTGATGGATGTCGGTGCCAATCGCGGCATGGACGGTCACGGGGATTCCCAGACGCGCGGCGGTCGCCAGCACCGAGCGCTGCTTGTGAACGTAGCGGCCCTCCAGGATCTCACGACCCACCGCCGCACCCATGCCCAATCCGTCCCGCTGGCCCGCGGCGATGGCCCGGTTGAGCTGCTCGGAGGTCTCCCGGGCCATGCCGAAGCTACCGTCGTCGAGGGAGGCGGCGACGTCCTCGCTGGTGCGCCCCATCAGGGCCAGCTCGAGATCGTGGACGCAGGCCGCTCCGTTCATGAGCATTCCCGTCACGAACCCGCGTTCCATCAGGTCCACCACGGTGGGGGCGAGCCCCACCTTGATGAGGTGGGCGCCGAAGCCCCACAGCAGCGTGCGTCCCTTCGCCCGGGCCCGGGCCGTGGCGGCGATGGCCGCCCTCAGGTCCCGTGCACCCAGCACCGGAGGCAGGCCCTCCAGGAACTCCGCCAGGCTTTCGCCCGGACGGTGGGGGGTGGCCTCGTCCCGGCGACTCACCTTGCTCTTGCGTGCCCGCGCGGGGATCGTGCGGACGCGGCTGCGGTCGATGCGGGGGAGCTTGCGGCTCACGCGCCGGGCGACTCGGGGAAGAGCGCCTCGTCCACCAGCTCGCACAACGCGTGCAGGAAGGTCATGTGGCACTCCTGGATGCGGGCGGTGGCGTCCGAGGGGACCACCAGCGCCACGTCCACCTCGCCGGCCAGCCGCCCTCCGCCCTTGCCGGTGAGACCGATGGTGTGGAGGCGCCGCCGCCGCGCCTCCTCCACCGCAACCAACACGTTGGGGGAGTTGCCGGAGGTCGAGAGCGCGAGGGCGATGTCGCCGGGCTGGCCGTGGGCGGCAACGAGGCGCGCGAAGACCTGATCGAAGCCGTAGTCGTTGCCGATCGCCGTGAGGTCGGAGGTGTTGGCGCAGAGCGCGATGGCAGGCAGCGCTGGGCGCTCGCGCCGAAAGCGCCCGGTCCACTCGTCCGCGATGTGCTGAGCGTCGGCTGCGGAGCCGCCGTTGCCGAACAAGAGCGCCTTGCGTCCGGCCCGGAAGGCCTCGATCACCAGCTCCGCGGCCTTCGCCATGGCGCCGGTGCCTTCCGCGGCGAAGGCCCGCTTCACCCGGACGCTCTCCTCGAACTGCCCCCGCAGCTCCCGGGCGGGGTCGAGGGGCGGGCGGGCGGAAACGTCACTCAATGGCCTGCCGCTCCGACGGGGAAAAAGCTAGAGAAAACAGGGACATCGCGAGGATACCGACCCCCTCGGGGGGCGTCAACGCCACCGCCTCGGCCCGAAATCCCGTCGGCGATCCGCGCTCTCGCCACGCGCCCGGTATGATGCGATGGGATGCTGCGAACCGCACTCATCGGGGGTCTGCTGGCGTGCCTGCTGGGCTGCGAGCCGGCTGCCTGGCTCCAGGCGGGCGGCGTGCGGGCGTTCCGGGAGGTGGGCGCTCCCGAAGCCCTCGAGATCCTGGCGGACCCGGCGGCCTCGGTACTCCAGCTCCGCGCCCGTCGCTGGGAACCCACGGTGCCCCGGGCCTCCCTCGTCGGCCTCGCGGACCCGATCCCCCCCGCCCTGCTGGAGGAGACCGGTCGCGTGCTGGTGGTGGCGGCCGACGGCGCGGCGGGGCGGCGTCTTTCGGCACGCCTGGTGAGGGCCGGCGTGCGGCGGGTGGTGCTCGTGGTGGGCGATCCGGGGGCTCTCGGGGCCGGCCCGGTGCTGGCGCGACCCGCAGAGCGCTGAGCGGCATCCAAGTCGTGCGCCCAGAACCATCGAAGCGGGTCCGACCCCGCAGAGGAGCGAGAGAGCATGGCAGAGCTGGTGGAGATCACGGATCAGACCTTCGAAAACGAGGTCCTACAGTCGGATCAGCCGGCGATCATCGACTTCTGGGCGGAGTGGTGCGCTCCCTGTCGGGCAATCTCGCCCATCATCGGCGCCCTCGCCGAGCAATACGCGGGCCAGGTGAAGGTCGTCAAGATGAACATCGACGAGAACCCCAGCATCCCGGCCAAGTACGGCGTGCGAGCGATCCCGACCATCCTCGCGTTCAAGGGAGGCGAGGTCGTGGACCAGGTGACCGGCGCCCGTCCCAAGGCGGCCTTCGAGGAGATGGTCCAGAAGCTGATTGCCTGATCGCACCGGATCACGCATCTCCTGCATCGTTCCGTCGAAGCCGGCCTTGAAGGCTGGGCTCCATGGCTCACTGCGGTGCTCCGTCGGCCGCTTTCGGGCCTCGGAGCCCCCCGTCGCACTGCTGACGCAGCACCGGGGTACATCACGTTGGATGCCCGTGAAGGCTGCGCTTGACTTCCGCCCAGCCTTCAAGGCCGCCTTCGACTCCTGTTCGTAAGCGGCTACTGGCTCAGTCTTCCTCGTCTTCCGCCGGTGCCTCTCCGGGCGGGGTGAAGAAGCGGACGGGCCAGCGGCGATTGACGGCGGTGCGGTAGAGGCGCGGGTCGGGGTTCACCACCATCGGATGCCCGACGAGGTCGAGCAGCGGCAGGTCGGTGATGGAATCGGTGTAGAAATAGCTGCGTGCCAGATCGATGCGCTGGGCGTCGATGAACTGCTGCAGCCAGTAGATCTTCCCCTCCTCGAAGCAGATGGGCTCGACCACCCGCCCGGTGAAGCGCCCATCCTCGGTCTCGAGCCTGGTGTAGAGGTAGTGCTTCACGCCGAGGCTCTCAGCCAGGGGCTTGACGACGTAGCGGGTGGCTCCCGAGACGATGGCGACCACGTGGCCCGCCTCCCGGTGCTCGCGCACCAGCGCTTCCGCCTCCGGATAGACGGTGGGCTTCACCAGGTCCCGGAAGATCAGGTTGGCCTCGCGCACCAGGGAGCGTTCGCTCTGGCCGCGGAACTGCAGCATCGCCTCCCGGGTCCAGCTCCGGATGTCGAGGATCCCCACCTTGTATTGGAGGTAGGCCGCGAGGCCCTTGACGAGATCCCAGCCGTTCAGCTCGCCGCGCTCGTAGCGATGCTTGAAGAACAGCGTCCCCGAGTTCTCGGCGATCAGCGTCTTGTCCATGTCGAAGAAGGCGCCGACCCTGGGCGCCTTCCGGACCATCCGGGCCATGGCGGAAAGCTTAGCCGCTCTACGGCAGCCAGCGCCTACAGCCGGGCCGAAGCCGGCCGTCGAAGGCTGGGCGGAAGTCAAGCGCAGCCTCCACGGGCATCCAACGTGATGTACCCCGGCGCTGCGTCAGCAGTGCGACGGGGGGCTCCGAGTCCCGGATGCGGCCGACGGAGCCCCGCTGCGAGCCATGGAGCCCAGCCTTCGACGGCCGGCTTCGGCCCCCGCAGAGCTGGATCTTCGAACAACCTGCTGTCAGAACAGATAACGCCGCATGGAGATGTTGAGGAGCAGCCCGACGCCGATCATGCTGACGATGAGGGCGGAGCCGCCGTAGGAGATGAGCGGCAACGGCACACCGATCACCGGGGCGAGCCCCAGCACCATGGCCACGTTGATGACCGCTGGCCAGAAGAGCACCCCCACCACGCCCACCGCGAGCAGCGCCCCGAAGCCGTCTCGCGAGCCCCGCGCCACCAGCAGCCCCCACAGCAGCATCCCCAGGTACACGCCGAGCACGAAGGTGCTGCCGACGAACCCCCACTCCTCGGCGAGCACCGAAAACGCAAAGTCGGTGTGCTGCGCTGGGAGAAAGGAAAGCTGGGTCTGGGTGCCCTCCAGGTAGCCCTTGCCGAGGAATCCCCCGGAGCCTACCGCGATGCGTGACTGGATCGCCTGGTAGCCCGAGGCCAGGGGGTCCCGGCCCGGATCCACGAAGTCGAGAATGCGCCCTCGCTGGTAATCGGAGAGCGCAAACTGCCAGAGACAGGCGAGGCCGATCATCCCCGCAACGCCGAGACCGACCCAGGAGCGCATGGGGATGCGCACCAGGGGGAGGTAGCTGGCTGCGATCAGCAGGGTGAGGACCGCGACGCCCAGGTCCGGCTGGAGCACGATGAGCCCCACCGGCGCCGCGGCGATGAGCAGCGGCCTCCACAGATCCCGCAGGCGCTTGGTCTCGTTGGGGGGATAGCGGTGGAAGTAGCGCGCCATCGCCAGCACCAGCCCGATCTTGGCCAGCTCCGCGGTCTGGATGCGCAGCGGTCCCCATTCGAGCCAGCCCCGGGTCCCCCGGGTGACCTGGGCAAACACCAGCGTGATCACCAGCAGCGCCAGCGTCCCCAGGTAGATGGGGATCGCCAGTCGCTCCAGGCGGCGGTAGTCGATGGAGACGACGGCGAGCATCAGGATCACGGCCGCGCCCAGCGCCACCAGCTGACGACGCAGCTCGCTCGGCAGGCCGACCTCGGTCCCGGCCTGGGTGGCCGAGAACAGATTGGCGATCCCCACCGCCACCAGGATGCCCATCATCCCGAACAGCACCCAGTCGAAGTTCTGGAACGAGCGCCGATCAACGCCCAGCATCGGGGGCCTCCCGGGCGAGCTGCGCCTGCTGCAGGGGCGGGCCGACGGGGACTTCGGGTTCGGCCTCGCGCTCCGCCTTGCGCTCGAAGTAGCGCGCCAGCACGCGCTGGGCGATGGGGCCCGCCGTAGAGCCTCCGTGGCCGCCGTGCTCTACGATCACCGACACCACGATCTCCGCGTCTTCGGCAGGAGCGAACGCCGCGAACCACGCGTGGTCCCGGTTGCGGATCGGGATCTCGTCGTCCTCCGCCCCCTCGGTGTGCTTGAGCTGCACGACCTGGGCCGTGCCCGTCTTGCCGGCGACCTCCA
>JBDLIK010000271.1:0-5304 GCA_039714895.1 Myxococcota bacterium
CATCTGCTCCAGGAGCGCGCGGGCCACGGGGTTGGCCTCCGGACCGTCGGCGTCGAAGCTGCGTGCCGCCGCAAGACAGGCGCGGGCCTCCGACTCCCTCTCACTCTTCCACAGCACGTAGGCGGATTCGCGCAGGGCATGAGCCGTGGCCCTCGTGCGCACCTCGTCGAAGGCGTCGCCGAGACAGCCGGTCAGCGCGGTCTCGATGCGTTCTCGCTTCGCGGCCCCGGAGACGATCACCCGCCCTTCGGCCGCCTCCCGAATGCGTGCCGCGAAGGCCTGCAGAAGTTCCACGGGCGGCGGCCAGGGGCCGACCACCCGCTCTCGCACCAATGCCTCGGCGCGCTCGAGATCGAGCGGATCCGTCGCTTCGCCCAGCGCCTCGCCCACCAGATCCCCAGGAGTGAGCTCCCCTTCCGCGGGAGCCGCGAGCCGGGATCGCCACTCCTCGAACTCCCGGGGCGGCGGGCGCTCGGGATCTCGACGGGCCGCGACCCGGGCGAGCAGCGCCTCTGCAGCGGCGCGCGGCACCTCCACCACCGACCAACGCTCCCGCCCGAGCAGCTCGCGCACGAAGGCGCGGGCCTGGCGCCGGCCGGCGCTCGCCACGTGGAAGTCGAGCACCCCACGGGCCTCGTCCACCACGATTTCGAAGACGCGTGCCCCGCCGCCCGGGTGGGCCTCGACGATGGCCACCAGCCGGGCGCCCGAGGGATCGAGGCCGGACGCGTAGGCCCCCCCGAGCTCGTCAGAGAGCGGGGCAAGGCGCGCCACGCGGGGCGCCGTCTCCGGCTCGGGCACCTCCCGCCCCTCGGAACGCAATCGATGAAGCGCTCGGCGTACCAGCTTGCGCGCCTCCTTGGGGAGCTCCGCTGCGCGCAGCGCGAGCACCGGGGAAGCTCCTTCGGGCTCGTCCAGGAACGCTCCCACCAGCTCGGCACCCGCGGGTGTCTCGTGGACGAGCAGCCACTCCAGCACCCGGGCCGCCCCGCCGGGATCCAGGTTGGCCAGCAGCTTGGCGGGATCGCCGTTGGCCGGGCGCACCGCATCCGAGAGCTCCGGCAGGGCCACCGCGGCGTGCTCGAGCGCACTGGCCAGGCTCACGGTGCGCAGCCCTCGCGGACCCAGTCGAGATAGGCGGCGCTGCCACCGGCCACCGGGATGCGCACCAGCTCCGGCAGATCGTAGGGATGTTGCTCGCGCACGAAGGCCTCCAGGGCCGAAGCGCGGGCCGCGCAGGTCTTGACCACCAGCAGCACCTCCGCGTCGTCGTGTAGGCGCCCCTCGTAGCGATAGATCGAGCGCAAGCCGGGCACGAGGTTCACGCACGCGGCCAGCCGCGCCTCCACCAGCCCCCGGGCCAGGCTGTGGGCCACTTCGTCACCTGGGGCCGTCACGAAGATCACCTCCACGGCGTCGGCCTCGGTGGAGCTCCGCTCCGCCGGCCTCATCCGAGAAGCCTGCCGTGCTCCGCGAGGGCGAAGCGATCGGTCATGCCGGCCAGGTAGTCGGCCACGGCGCGCGCCTCCCCATCCTCCTCGAGCCGCGCCACCACCCGGGCCGGAAGCCGGCCCGGATCGGCTCGATAGATCCCGAACAGCCCGGTCAGGGTGCGCTCTGCTCGCTGGGTCACCTGTGCCACGCGCGGGTGATGGTAGAGATTCTTGCTCAGGAAGTCCTTGAGCTCAGCGCGCGCCGCTTCCCTCTCGGCGCCGAGGGAGACCGTGGGTTCGGGGGCGGCGCGGACGTCTTCCGGCGAGGCCAGCCCGAAGCGCGACCCACGCCGGGTCGTCTCCTCCGCCAGGTCGGTCACCAGTTCGTTGATGAGTCCCACGATGGTCTGGGCGCGAAGCACGCGCTCCGGGGAGCCGGGCATACGCGCCGTCACGTCTCGCCGCATGCGGGCCCACAGCCCCACCCCCTCCAGCTGCTCCAGGGTCAGGAGCCCAGAACGCAGCCCGTCGTCGAGGTCGTGGTTCAGATACGCGATCTCGTCGGCCGCGTCGGCCACCTGGGCCTCGAGGCAGAGCTGGGGCGTGGCCTCGGGAACGGGAACCGGGTGCGGCCAGTGACAACCGTGCTTGAGGATCCCCTCCCGGGTCTCCCAGCTGAGATTCAGTCCACGAAAGCGGGGATAGCGCTCCTCGAGGAGGTCCACGATCCGCAGGCTCTGGCGATTGTGGTCGAAGCCGCCGTCGTCGCGCATCAAGCGGTCGAGGGTGTGCTCGCCGGCGTGTCCGAAGGGGGTGTGGCCGAGGTCGTGGGCGAGCACGACGGCCTCGGCGAGATCCTCGTTGAGGCGCAGGATGCGGGCGAGGGTCCGCGCGATCTGGCTGCCCTCCAGGGTGTGCGTGAGGCGGTTCCGGTAGTGGTCCCCCTCGTGGTACACGAAGACCTGGGTCTTGTACTCGAGGCGCCGGAAGGCGCGAGAGTGGACGACCCGGTCGCGATCGCGCTGAAAGGTGGTGCGGTGTGGATGCTCGGGCTCGGCGACCACCCGCCCCCGGGACCGCGCGCTCCGGATGGCGAGGGGCGAGAGACGCTCGTCCTCCTCACGCTCGTAGCGCGCACGGTCCCGAAGCTCGTTCACGGCCGGATGCGCCTCGGAGGGTCGGATTCGCGGAGCACGCGCTCGAGACGACCCCTCGAGTCGTCGTCGATGGAATCGTGGGGGCCCGAGGACGGGCGGGAGGTGGCGAGGGCGAGAAGGGCTGCGAGGCCGGTCGCCAGACCGAGGCCGACCAGGAGCCAGCGGCGCAAGAAGATCTCCACTGCGCGGGGTGGACGACCAAGGTACGAATGGGCCTTCGGGGTGTCAATCCCGACGGCCGGCCCGAGCGGCGGGTTCGGGGAACGGGGGTTTCCTAGAATGCGCCCATGCCCACCCTCCCCCAGCGCCTGCTCCTCGGTCCCGGACCGTCCAACGTGAACCCGCGCGTGTTGCAGGCGATGGCGCGGCCCCTGCTCGGGCACCTCGATCCCCTCTTTCTCGAAGAGGTGGACGAGATCCAGGAGCGCCTGCGCCGCATCTTCGGGACGAGCAACCCCTTCACCCTGCCGCTGTCCGCCACCGGTAGCGCCGGCATGGAGGCGTGCCTGGTGAACCTGCTCGAGCCCGGCGACGAGATCGTGGTGGGCGTTGCCGGCGTCTTCGGCGAGCGCATGTGCGACGTCGCCGGGCGGCTCGGCGCACTCGTCACCCGCGTCGACGCCGAGTGGGGCACCCCCCTCGCGGCCGACGCGATGGTCGAAGCGATCGGGCGCGCCCAGCCGAGGCTGGTGGCGCTCGTGCACGCGGAGACCTCTACGGGTGTGCTGCAGCCGGTGGAGGCCATCGCTGGCGCCGCCCGGGAGCACGGCGCCCTGGTGGTGCTCGACTGCGTCACCTCCCTGGCCGGCCTACCGGTGGAGATCGACCGTTGGGGCGTCGATGCTGCCTACAGCGGCACCCAGAAGTGCCTCTCCGCGCCACCCGGGCTCTCGCCGGTGAGCTTCAGCGAGCGAGCCCTGGAACGCGTGCGCGCGAGGGGACGGCCGGTCCAGAGCTGGTACCTGGACGCGATGCTGCTGGCCGGCTACTTCGGCGCCAAGCGCGTCTATCACCACACGGCGCCGGTCTCCGCGCTCTTCGCGCTCGCCGAGGCCCTGCGGATCGTGGAGGAGGAGGGGCTCGAGGCACGTTTCGCCCGGCACCGGGCGGCCGGTCGCGCGCTGGTCGAGGCACTGGCCCCGCTGGGCTTCGAGCCCCTGGTCGCCGAGGCCCACCGGCTGCCCATGCTCACCAGCCTGCGCCTGCCCGAGGTCGCGCGCCGACAGGGCGAGGCCGAGCTGCGCCAGCGGCTCCTCGAGCGCCACGGCATCGAGGTGGGGGGCGGCCTGGGGAAGCTGGCGGGGGCGGTCTGGCGGGTGGGACTCATGGGCGAGAACGCGCGACCCGAGAGCGTCGCCACCCTGCGCCAGGCCCTGGAAGCCGAGCTCCGCGCCTAGGAGCCTGACCCAAGACTGGCTTGCCCCCTCCCCCCGCGCCCGCTATTCGAAAGGCTGCGTTCCGGTACCCGAAGTTCGGGTGGTAACAGGGAAGGCCGTTCGAATCGGCCGCGGTCCCGCCACTGTGATTGGGGAGTCTCGTCGGCAAGGAGCCACTGGGCGAAGGGCCCGGGAAGGCGTCGGCGGGGCGCTCGCCAAGCGCGAACACCCATCAGCCAGGAGACCTGCCGGCGCGTCGACTCTGGACCTGCTCTTCGCGGAACGAGAGTGGACCAGGTGACCCTCAGACATCCTAGGCTGCGTCTCGAGGCGACTTCCTGCTCCTCCCGCGGAGGGCGAAGGGAGCGCCGATGGCCCGCCGCGTGCGGCTCGAGATCGCCTGCCTCTTCGCCCTCCTTGGCGTCGCGACCCCGCTCGCGGCCGCCGAGGATGGCGATCCTCCGACCCCCTCCCCTCCCCTGCCCGTCGTTCCAGTCGGCGAGGTCGTCGCCACGACCACCCGCAGCGAGCGCGCCAACCTCGAGACCCCCGGAAACATCACGGTGATCGAGCGCGAGGACATCGAGAAGAGCGGCGCCCGGAACGTCCCGGACCTGCTGCGGCGCGAGGCGGGCATCTGGGTCACCAACGACTCGACCAACCCCGAGGGCTACCGCATCGAGGCGCGTGGCTTCGAGAACGGGGGCGGAAACGGCCAGGGGACCCTCGTGCTGATCGACGGCGTCCGGGTGACCGAGGCCGCCAGCAGCCGCCCGGATTGGGCGCTGCTGCGCCTCGCCAACATCGAGCGCATCGAGGTGGTGCGCGGCCCGGTGAACGCCGCCTGGGGCGACAACGCCGAGGCCGGCGTCATCCACATCACCACGCGCAGCGGCGAGGGGGCA
The DNA here is from genome assembly GCA_039714895.1 of Myxococcota bacterium. Lineage (GTDB taxonomy): Bacteria > Myxococcota_A > UBA9160 > UBA9160 > DASRUS01 > JBDLIK01. The sequence continues at coordinate 4,872 of JBDLIK010000271.1, forward strand.
CCGGTCTTCGAGTCCCGGGGTCGCTTCGGCTCCTGGGACACCTACGGCGGGAGCATCTTCGCCGGCGGGAGCCAGGGCGCCCTGCGCGCCTCGCTGTTCATGGACCGCCTCCACACCGACGCCTACCGTGACCGGGCCTCCTTCCGGGACCACAGCGGCGTCCTCAAGCTCGGTTACGACCTCGGCGACGTGGCCCGCTTCGACCTGAAAGGCGGCTACTCGAGCGACCGCCGCGAGCGCCCGGGCAACCTGAGCCAGGTGGAGATCGACCTCTTTGGCCGTCGGGCCGCGGAGCCGAGCCGCAACGACAACGACCAGCACACGCGGGTCCGTTTCCTGGACGGCACTTTCGAGGTGTTCCCCGAAGAGGACGTCACCTTCCGAGCGGTCACCTGGTACCGCGACCGCAGCGACGACGGCGCCGTCGGAACCC
>JBDLIK010000272.1:0-5278 GCA_039714895.1 Myxococcota bacterium
AGGCCCAGGCTGCGCACCCGGAAGTGCTCGGCGCGGATCTCGTTCAGCGGCAGGACGCCGAGCCCCGGCACGTTGACGCTGCGCAGCCGACGGCTGAAGGCGGGTCGAGAGTCGTAGCGGTCCCAGTAGTAGAGCGCGAGGTCGAAGCCGCCGGCGACCGTGGCCCCGCGAAAGCCGAAGCCCAGGGTATCGAGGCTCCAATCGTCGGGAGTGTCGGAGCCCCGCACGTCCGCCAGGAAGCCTCCCGCCGGCACCTCGAACAACGGCGGCAGGAAGCCGGGCAGCTGCTGATCGAGGGCGAACTCCGAGGTGGGATCTGGAATCACGTCGGACTCGAAGTCCGGGATCACGATCGCCTCGAAGGAGAAGCGGGGCAGCGTCACCTCGAGGCGGGCCCCGGTGGTGGGGATGCGCGACTCGACGAAGGGCTCCAGTACGAACTCGCGGAAGTCCCGTGGATCCACGAAGTCCAGCACCCGCAGCCCGAAGGAATGCCCCCACACGATCTGCTGCTTGCCCACGCGCAGGTCCAGCCGAGCCCCCCCGACCCGGTCGCGCCAGTCGACGTAGAGCTCGCGCAGCTCCACCTCGAGCTCGCTGCTCACCTGCCAGCGCTCCACCGCCTTCTGGTCGACGATCGGGTCCGACGACCAGATCCTGCGCACCGGGTCCCAGACGGCCCGACCGATGCCCCGGATCCCGAGGGTTGGAGTGAGCTCCAACTCCAGGTCGAGCCACAGTCGGCTCTGTGACTTCTGGATGACCCGGGGGCTGCGGGTGCGCCAGGCGGTGTCGTTGTCGAGGGTGGTGATGAGCTGCCAGGACTGTCCCGACGCCTGCGCCGCGAAGCTCAGGGTGGCGCCCAGCAGGGCCCAAGCGATGCGCTGTGCGAGGGGCACCAGCTAGGGAACCCCGAGGCGCAGGGTGGTCTCGCTGAAGATGTCGTCGGGGAGGCCCGTGCCGTGTTGGACCTCGCGCACCTCCACCACTGTTCGATGGCCGCTCTTCCCGTCGCGCATCTCGAGCCGATCCCAGGCGAAGATGCCGTCCACCTCCTGCCAGTGAGCATCGAGGACCTTCTTGGGGCGACCCGAGCGGTCCTCGTATTCGATGCGCGTCACCGTGTAGCGCTCGGCATCCACGTACTGCACGCGACGCGCGTAGGGGGAGCCCTCTTCCCGCGGCACCGACTCCACCACGTAGTGACGCACTCCGGCGAGCTCCTGCTCCCGCAGCAGCCGATGGCTGTCGTCGTCGAGCCCGCGGTCGGAGAGGTCGTCGTAACTGAAGTCGGTCCCCACGAAGGACTTGCTGCGATCGCGCCCGGCCACCCGCCGCACCTTCCGAAGCGCCGGCAGATAGACCCAGCGTTCGTCGTCTTTCAGAGCGTCCTCGTGGCTCCACACCAGGAAGCCGGTCTCCCGAACCTCCGGGGGCGCGTCGAAGACGATGAGGCGCTTCGCGCGCAGGCCATCCGGAAGCTCGCGATGATCGCGCCAGTAGCTCCGGGTCTCGCGGACGCGCTCGCGCCCCTTCTTGTCGATGAGGCGCCAGGTAACACGAGCGGTCTGGTCGCCCCCGCGCGGGCGGGCATCCACCCGCTCCATCACCGCCCGACCCTCGAGCCCCGCTTCCTGGGCCGGAGCGACGGGAACCGACAGCAGCACGAGTCCGACGATGCACCCGGGCAGGGCGCGGCGGCATAGAAGCATCGGCAAGCCTCCCCCCAGCGGCGCCGGGAGCCTAGCAGGCTGCTGAAAAACCCATTCCCGTCCAGGGTTCTTCAGCAACCTGCCAACGGACCGGGAGCGCACGAAGACACCGCCCCTGGGCGATTCGGCCGCGACAGTGCACCATCCCAACGGACCGTGAGCTAGACTCGGCGGATGCTTCGAACTCCCATCTGCGAGCTCTTCGACATCGAGGTGCCCGTGTTCCTGGCGGGCATGGGAGGCGTCGCCTACGCGGACGTGTGCGCCGCGGTCTCCCAGGCGGGGGGCTACGGCACCCTCGGCATGGCGGGGTGTCAGCCCGAGGAGATCCGGGCCCAGATGCGACGGGTCCGCGAGCTCACGGACAAGCCCTTCGGCGTCGACCTGCTGGCCGCTCTGCCGGAGTCGGTGAGCGCCGCCATCGACGTGATCATCGACGAGGGGGCCTCGTCGTTCATCGCCGGTCTCGGAGTGCCGGGTCCCGTGATCCGCCGCTGTCACGACGCAGGCCTCAAGGTGGTGGTGCTCTGCGGCAAGGTGAGCCACGCCACCAGCGCCGAGAGCGCCGGCTGCGACGCCGTGGTCGCACAGGGGACCGAGGCCGGCGGGCACACGGGGCAGGTGGCCGGCATGGCGCTGATCCCCCAGATCGTCGACGCCGTGGAGATCCCGGTGCTGGCGGCGGGATCCATCGTGGACGGTCGGGGCCTGGCCGCGGCGCTGGCCTTCGGGGCCCAGGGCGTCTGGATGGGAACCCGCTTCATCGCCTCCGAAGAGGCGCGGGGAGGCAAGTCCTACAAGGAAAGCATCCTGCAGGCGGCGGGCTCCGACACCGTCGTGACGCGCTGCTACTCCGGCAAGCCCATGCGGGTGATCCGCAACGCCTACGTGGAGAGCTGGCAGGCACGCCAGGACGAGATCCAGGCCTTCCCGGCCCAGATGGTGCACAGCTACCAGGAGGGCGTGTTCGGTCTCACCGCCGGGGACCCCGAGGAGATGGACCCCGAGCGCTCCTGCATGCCCGCCGGGCAGGGGGCGGGCAGCATCGACGAGATCCTGCCCGCGGGCGAGATCGTACGCCGGGTGGTGGATGAAGCGCGCGAGGTCCTGGGCCGACTGCGCGCCCTCGCCTGAGGCCGGTCCTGGAGCTCACCGACCGACGCGTGCTCGTGACCGGCGCCTCCCGCGGCATCGGTCGAGCCATGGCCGAGGCCTTCGCGGCGGCGGGTTCGAAGCTGGTGCTCGTCGCCCGCAGCGAGGGGCCCCTGAAAGAGCTCGCCGAGCAGCTCAGCGGCTCGGCGCACGCAGCGGACCTCTCGGACCCGAACTCAGCGTCCGCACTCGTAGAGCGGGTCGAGGCCGAGACAGGCCCCGTGGACGTGCTGGAGCTCGGCAGCGTCTCCACCGAGCTCGACGACCAGACCCGCGCCTGGGAGCCCATGCGGGCGTTCCTCGCGCGACAGCGGCGCGGTAAGCCGCCCCGCGAGGACCGCATCGCCGCTCCCGAGGTCGCGCGTGCGGTGGTCGAGGCCGTGCGCGAAGAGAAGACGCACGTCCGCCTGCCTCGGGCGCTGGCACCCCTGGCAATGATGACGGAGGCGCCCCGGCGCATTTCCGAGTGGCTGTTCCGGAGCGTGAACTCCCGTGGGTCGAGCTGAGCCGGTCTCCATGGGCCTCGCCTCGAGCGAACGGGAGCGCTACCAGCGAGAGGGGTACCTGCTCCTCCCCGGTCTCTTCGACCGCGACAGCCTCGGCCGCTTCGAGGCGCGCTTCGTGGAGCTGGCCTCGGGAAGCGTCCCGCCGCCCGAAGGGCTCGTGGTCATGCACGACGTGATGGTCGCCAAGGGAGCGGTGCAGGCTGCGAGCCCTCTGCACGCCGTCAACAAGCTGCTGAGCTTCGAAGCCGACCCGGTTCTCTTCGATTACGCCCTCGACCCGCGGCTCCTCGAGGGGGTGCGGTCGCTCCTGGGGCCGGAGCTGGTGACGATCTCCAGCAACGTCTTCAACAAGCCACCGGGCGTGGACGGGCGACACCCGCTCCACCAGGACCTCCGCTACTTCGCACTCCGCCCTGCCGACGGGATCCTCGCCACATGGACGGCGATCTCACCCTGCACTCGGAAGAGCGGCTGCCTGGCGGTAATCCCGGGAAGCCACCGAGGCGGCCTCCTCGAGCACGGCGACCCGGACTGGGAGTTCGTGAACCGGGGGTTCTTCGCCGCCCAGGGGATCGACAAGGGCGCGCGGGTCCACGTCGAGATGGAGCCGGGCGACACGCTGCTCTTCCATCCCCTGCTACTGCACGGGAGCGGACGCAACGAGAGCCCCGGCTTCCGGCGAGCGATCTCCGTCCACTACGCATCGAGCGCCTGCCGGCGTCCGCCGGGCCCCCGCAAACGCGAGCCGGTGATGCGACCCATTCCTACTTGATCGCCATCATTCTGGGCGAAGTCCGAGCTGGCGTTCGAAGTCTGTGGTCCGTCCCCGTTGGGGGGATCCCTCGATCTGGTACGCTGCCCGGGCCAATGGAGGGCCTCATGAGCGATCTTCTCGTCGAGCGGGACGGCCCCGTTGCCGTCCTCACCCTGAACCGACCCGAGCGTCTGAACGCCATCTCGGGTCCCATGCTCGAGGACCTCTCGAAGGAGCTCGTGCGCTGCAACGTGGATCCGGAGATCCGCGTGATGGTGTTGACGGGAGCCGGGCGGGGCTTCTGCTCGGGCCTGGACCTGGTGGACGCTTCGTCGGGAGACGGCATCGGCAGCGGCGGAGGCGGCGGTCTCCCGGCCACCCTGGACCTGCGGGAGGCCCCCCCCACGGTACTCCACTCCATGGACAAGCCGACGATCTGCGCCTTGAACGGTGCCGCGGCCGGCTACGGGATGGACCTGGCCCTCGGCTGCGACATGCGCATCGCCGGTGAGAGCGGGAAGCTCGCCGCGGCCTTCACCCGCCGCGGCGTCCTGCCCGAAAGCGGCGGCACCTGGCTGCTGCCCCGCCTGGTGGGCTGGGCGAAGGCCTCGGAGATCATCTTCACTGGGCGGACGCTCGCGGCCGCCGACTGCCTGGAGCTCGGCCTCGTGAACCGGGTGGTGGCGGACGAGCTGCTGCTGAAGGAGACCCGCGCTCTGGCGGAGGAGGTGGCGGCCAATGCACCGCTCGCCGTGCAGGCTTCGAAGCGCATGATGCGCATGGGACTCTCCGAAGACTTCGACGCGCACGTGCACCACGTGTACCTGCAGCTGCTGCCGCTGTTTCGGTCCAAGGACTTCCGCGAGGGCCTGTCGGCCTTCCTCGAGAAGCGTCGGCCCGACTTCGAGGGCAAGTAGGGCGTGGGTGAGACGGTCCTCACGGAGCTGCGCCACGGCGTACTGCTGCTGACGCTCAACCGGCCGAAGCAGAAGAACGCCTTCAACAATCAGATGTGGTGCGAGCTCCGCGATGCACTCGGCGACGCCCTCGAGAACGACGACGTCCGCGTGGTGGTGATCACCGGCGCCAAGGGAGCCTTCACGGCCGGCCAGGACCTGGGAGAGATGGGTCGCCGCGAGGCGGACGGCGAGCGC
>JBDLIK010000273.1:0-5273 GCA_039714895.1 Myxococcota bacterium
GGCGGTGCGCTTCGATCGTGACGCCGTGCTGCAGATGATCTTCAACCTGCTGGACAACGCCTTCAAGTACGCGCGCTCAGCGGAGTGCCGCGACGTCGGCCTGGAGGCACGCGCGGCGGAGGGGGGAGTGGGGGTCGGCGTCCGAGACTACGGGCCGGGTGTGCCCGCCGCCCAGCAGCGGCGCGTCTTCGAGGCCTTCTATCGAGGCGACGATGAGGTCGCGCGCAGCGCCAAGGGATCCGGGATCGGTCTCGCCCTGGTCCGCGAGCTGGCCGAGCGGATGGGGGGAGAGGTTCATAGTCAGAACGTCGATGGGGGTGGATTTCGCGTGGAAATCTCACTGGTTCCAGGGGAAGCCTGAAGCGATCCACGAATCTGATTCCCGGACGGCTGGCAGCCCGGATGCAGTCGAGCGCGGACCGCGAAACGGGTACCCTCGCCGGCGTGCTGCGGCGCGTCGGCTCGCTCCTGTTCTGGTCCTTCCTGGTCACGAGCTCGCTGCTCCTGTTCCCGGTGGCCGTGGGGCTCTGGCTCATCACCCTCCCCTTCGATCGCCGGCAGGTGCTGCTCCACCGGTTCACCTGCTTCTGGGGTTCGCTCTACACCTGGTTCAACCCGGCCTGGCCCCTGCGCGTGGAGGGCCGGGAGCGGATCGATCCCGGCGGCACCTACGTGATGGTCGCCAACCACCTCTCGCTCCTCGACATCCTGGTGCTGTTCCGCTTGTTTCGGCACTTCAAGTGGGTTTCGAAGATCGAGAATTTCCGCGTTCCCTTCATCGGCTGGAACATGACCCTCAATCGCTACATCCGGCTGCGTCGAGGAGACCGTGCCAGCGTCCTCACGATGATGAAGGCCTGCGAGCGGACCCTGGCGGCGGGCAACTCGATCATGATGTTCCCGGAAGGCACCCGCTCCCCCATCGGCCGCCTGCGCAGGTTCAAGCCCGGGGCCTTCGAGTTGGCGTTGCGCACCCAGTGCCCGTTGCTCCCCATCGTGATCCGCGGAACCGCCGACGCCCTGCCCAAGCGGGGCTTCGTGCTCCAGGGGCGCCACCGGATCCTCGTGACCGTCCTCGACCCCATCCCCTGGGAGGACTTCCGCCACCACACGGCCGAGAAGCTCGCCCTCGAGGTTCACGGCGTCTTCGCCAGGGAGCTCGGACCGGAGCTCGTCGCCCCGACTCCGGGCAGCTAGGCGGGTTGGTGCTCCCGGAGCCTTCGTTCACCGTGGGGATCGAGGAGGAATACCTCCTCGTCGACCCCACCAGCCGCGACCTGGTGCAGCGGGAGCCCGAGGGCTTCCTCCGCGAGTGCGAGGAGGCGCTCGGCGAGCAGGTCCGCCCGGAGTTTCTCCAGTCCCAGGTGGAGGTGGGCACCCGGGTCTGCCGGAACGCCGGCGAGACCCGGGACGAGCTGGCCCGGCTGCGCCGGATGGTGGCAGAGATCGCCGGGCGCCGCGGGCTGGCCATCATCGCCTCCTCGAGCCACCCCTTCGCCAGCTCGGCGCGGCAGCAGACCACCCGCAAGGAGCGCTACCGCCTGCTGGCCGACGATCTGCAGGCGGTCGCGCGTCGGCTGGTGATCGGCGGCATGCACGTCCACGTGGGAATCGACGATCCCAATCTGTGCATCGATCTGATGAGCCAGGTGACCTACTTCCTTCCCCATCTGCTCGCCCTCAGCACCTCGTCGCCCTACTGGGAGGGGCACGCCACCGGGCTCATGTCCTACCGGATCGCCGTGTGGGACGAGCTTCCGCGGACCGGGATCCCCGAGGCCTTCGAGAGCCACGGCGAGTACGAACGCCACGTGGAGACGCTGGTGCGCGCCGGGCTCATCGAGGACGCCACCCGTATCTGGTGGGACGTGCGTCCGAGCGCACGCTTTCCCACCCTCGAGATGCGCATTACGGATCTCTGCACGCGCCTGGAAGATGCGGTGTGTATCGCCGCGATCTATCGCTGCTGGCTCCACATGCTCTATCGCCTGCGCCGGGAGAACCAGCGCTGGCGACGTTACTCCGCCATGTTGATCAGCGAGAACCGCTGGCGCGCCCAGCGCTACGGCATCGACGAGGGCCTGGTGGACTTCGGCCGCGGCGAGATCGTCCCCTACGGACAGCTGCTCGACGACTTCCTCGCTCTGATCCGGCCCGATGCAGAGAGGCTCGACTGCGTGGCAGAGGTGGAGCACGCCCGCACCATCGTCGAGCGCGGGACCAGCGCCCATTGGCAGCTGCGAGCCGAGCGCGAGGCCAGAGCCGCCGGAGCCGACGAACACGAGGCCCTGCAGGCTGTGGTCGACATGCTGATCCGAGAGACCCTGCATGGCGCCTGAACGAGGTCCCGGCGAGGAAGGCCCGGCGCCGCTGGCCGTCTTCCGGCGCAGGCGGAGGGTCGTCGAGCGGGACCTCGACGACCTCGATCACGTCAACAACGTCGTATGGCTCCGCTTCGTGATGGAGCTCGCCGGCGCCCACTCGGAGGCGGTGGGTCTGGACCTCGAGACGCTGCGGGGGTTGGGCGGTGTCTGGGTCGTGCAGCGCCATGAGCTCGACTACCACCGACCGGCCGGCCTCGGAGAGGAGATCCTCGAGGAGACCTGGATCGCGCGAATGGGCGGCGCCCGGTCGGTGCGGCACGCGCGCCTCTCGAGTCTCTGCGAGGGCACCGCATTCCTCAGCGTGCGGACCTCATGGGCGTTCGTGGACCCCGTCACGGGCCGGCCCCGGCGGCTTCCGCGAACGGTGCTCGAACGTTTCGTGTCCCTGGAGGAGCCGCCGCCCCTGCCGGAGGCCACATCCTGATCGGGCGCCTGCTGCTTGCGGCCGGCCTGGTCTTCGCCTGTGCGTCGACTCCCCAGCAGGCCCGGCAGGCTTCCGTGCCGCTCTCCTACGAGGTGGTGGCGCCCCACAGCCACCGGGCCTTCCTGCTGGGGTCCGTCCACCTGGATCGGCCCGACGCCGCACCGCTGCACCCGCTGGTCCTCGAGGCCTACGAGCGCGCACCGCTGCTGGTCCTCGAGGTGGATCTGTCGAGCGTCAGCGAAGCGCAGCTCGGCGATCTGATGTTGGGCCTGGGGCGGCTGCCTCCCGGAGAGCTCCTGCGAGATCGGGTCTCCCCCGAGACCTGGCGATCGCTCGAGGCCCACTGCGCCGAGAAGGACCTGCCGCTCGCGGAGCTCGAAGGGCTCGAACCCTGGCTCGCCGCCCTCCAGCTGCTCGGGCAGTCCCTGGTCGCTGGGGGACTCGAGGCCGAGCGGGGCGTGGAGCGGCAGCTCCTCCTGACGAGTCGGGGCAAGGAGATCCGGGGCCTCGAGACCGCCCAGGAACAGTTCGCTCTTTTCGATTCGCTCTCGGATTCGCTGCAGGAGCTGATGCTCCGGGATGCCCTCAGGCCGACCGGTCCGGCCTCCGGCGAGGCCGGGGCCCTGCTCGACGCCTGGCGTCACGGGGATGCGGCAGCCCTCGAGGCCCTGCTCTTCACAGGTCTCGAGGAGAGACCCGAGCTCGCACCGTTCTACGAGGCGACCTACTTCGCGCGCAACGTGCGCATGGCGCAAGGCATCGAGGCGGTGCTCGCCGAGGCGCCCTATGCCTTCGTCGTACTCGGAGCCGGACACCTGGTGGGCGACCGAGGGGTCCCCGCCCTGCTCCGCGCCTCGGGCTACGCCGTGCAACCCGCTACCGCGTTCCCTTCCGATCTCACCCGCTGAGCGACTGCGTCAGGAGCCCGCGTCGACCGGTGCAAGGGTCAATTTCGGCAGCGCTGCTGGCTCAGGGCCCGCGCAACCACCAGCCCCACCAGCGAGAGCACGCCGAGTTCGGGCTCGGGCAGCGCCTCGGCGTCCCACCAGGGCGCTCCCAGACATTCGGGATCTGCTTGATCGACCGCAACGGCCCAGATGGATTCACCGCCGTCGAAGTCGATGCCGAGCTCCAGGTCGTTGTCGATTCCATCCTGGCACTCAGCGCTCTCGCTCGGAGAATCGGAGCTCTCGCAGGCGGGGTCGCCCCGCCCCATCAGCCCGTCGGAGCCCTGATCCAGGCCCGCAATCGTCGCCGGATCGAAGTCGATCCCGCCATCCGCATCGTTGTCGAGCCCATCGGCGCATTCGGGTCCGAGACCGGACGCGCTCTCCACGAAGAACTGGTCCGGAACGTTCCCCGCAATGTCCTTGAAGTAGAAGTACGCCAGCCGTGGGTGGCCTTCGTGGTGGAAGACCCCGAAGAGCGCACCGGAGCTCGCTCCCTGGGTTCGGGTGTAGATGCTGGCCCACCAGGGTCCCCCCCGCTTCTGTGCGCGCACGCTCTTCCCGCCCATGCCCGAGACCACCGCGAAGCCCCGGCCCTCGTCCTCCGGGGTGCTCGGATCGTCCCGGCGCAGGACCAGGGTGTTCTCGGTGCTCGCCACCTCCTGGGTCTCGAAGCGACTCATCAGATGGGTCCTCGCGTACGAGTGCTCGTGGCCGGTCACGATGATCGCGGCCCCCCGCCTCGATTCCTCGTACACCCCCCAGCCCGTCTCGTCGCTCTTCCCGCCGGTCTGCATGCGCCGCATGTTCTTGTGCCAGCTGCTGATCCGCCAGATCGAGTCGTCCGCGGCCAGGGTGTCGCGGATGTAGAGATCGTGGAAGCCGTCTCCGGCGCCGAACACATCGGGAGCGGTGAGGACGAAGAAGAGGCCCGCGTAGCGGAGGGAGGACTGGACACCCAGGTCGCCCTGCCAGGAGATGCCCAGGCGGCTCAGCCGCGCCTCCAGAAGCTCCTGATAGCCGCCGGATGCGTAGAAGCGGCTGCGATCGTGGTTCCCCACGGAGGCGAAGTAGGGGAAGTTCTCTCCGAGCACCGAGGTGATCTGCGCGTCCCAGGCCGCTGGATCATTCCGGTAGTCGAAATCTCCGCTGTGAACCACGGCGTCGGCTCCCTCGGTCGCGATCAGCCGGAGCACCGCCTCGGCATCGGGATCCCGGGACGACAATCCCTGGTCGCCGAGGAACGCCACTGTGAAGTTGATCGGGGGAAGCTCGGGGGCCGCCCGGCTCGTCTCTGCGCCGAGGGCGAGGAGAGCCAGCAGCGGCGCCACCAGCATCCGCGGGCGGAGGGCAAGCGTGCCCCTGCAACGACCCTCACCAGATGCAGATTCCGTACAGCAGACGATCAATTCCGCTCGATCCCGAGCTACTCAGCCGAGATCCTACGGGCAACCCCAAGGGTCTGCCACGCGGTGCGCCGATGCGGGGGTACGATCCCGCGGCAGCAAGAACGGAGAA
>JBDLIK010000274.1:0-5271 GCA_039714895.1 Myxococcota bacterium
GCCGGCCTCTTTGTCCGAAGTGTCCGCTCGGCACAGGGCATGGATCTCGGCTTCTCCACCCGGGACGGTGCCATCGCGTGGGTGATGCCGGGAATGAGCGGAGTGGATCGAGAGTCCCACGAGTCACTGGTCCAGAGGCTCGAGGAAAGGATCCTGGCCATTCCCGGGGTCACCCAGTTGGCCACCGCCGAAATGGTCCCCCTGGGAGTCGGGCTCCACTCCACGGGCTGGGACATCCCCGGAGTGGACCCTCCGGCGGGACAAGAACACCTCAGCATCCGGTACACCCTGGTATCCAGCACCTACTTCGACGTGATGGGAATCCCCCTGGTGGCTGGAAGGGCCTTTTCCAAGGACGATCGGTCCGAATCGGAGCGCGTGGCCATCGTCAGCGAGGCCGCCGCTCAACGGTACTGGCCCGACGAGACCGCCGTGGGCAAGGAGATCAGGCGAGTGGGTCAGGAAATGCCGTACCGAATCGTCGGAGTAGCCGGGGACACCGAGGTCTGGACGCTCGGCGAAGACTTCGCACCCTTCGTGTACCTGATCCGCTCCCAAGGGACCCCCGCCGGCGCCAACATCATTGCTCGAGGAAGCATCCCCGACACCGAGATCGCCGGACAGCTACGGCAGGCAATCCGGGAGGTGGATTCTCAATTGGTCATCATGGAAACCAAGACCATGCGGGAGCACCTCTCCGTTCACCTCTTTCCTCCCCGGGCGGCATCGGCACTACTCGGTGTCTTCGGATTCCTGGCACTGGTCCTGGCGACAACCGGCCTCTATGGAACCGTGGCGTTCAACGTCTCGAGACGGATGAAGGAGATGGGGATCCGCATGTCCCTCGGCGCGGAGGCCCGGCGGGTCGTCGGGATGGTGTTTCGAGGGGCCGTCGGGCCGGTGGCGGTTGGCGGGATCGTGGGCATCGGCCTGGGCTTGGGGCTAGCCCGGGCCGTCCGGGGTTTCCTCTACGGGACCTCCGCTCTGGATCCGGTCATCTTTCTGGGCGTGCCCGCCATCCTGGTCGTGGCCGCCTCGCTTGCAGCGTACCTCCCGGCCCGCCGTGCTGGTCGGGTAGACCCTGTGGAGGCCCTGAGATCACAGTAGGTGCCCGCGTGGCGGGACCACCCCCGTGTGGTGGGTCGTGGGGCGTGACCTGAGGCCTACACGATCAACTGTCCCTCAGCACCGTCGTGAGATCCTCCCGCCCGACCCCCCTGGCGGGCAGGTAGGCAGCGGCAGCCGCAGCGCCCCCCAGTACGGCAACGGCGAACAGGTAGCTCCCCACGTCGAAGGGGCCCACCCCGTAGAGGAGTCCGCGAAGGAGGCCGGTGCCGAGGGCGTCGCTTCCCCGGGCCGGGCCGAGCTCCGCGACCGCGCCACGCGGACACTGACGGCGATCGAGTACTGGCTCGCGGTCGACGACGCGCTGGCCCGTGAAGCCTTCCCCGATGCGCAGCCGCTGCTCGATCGCATGCGGCTCGCGAACCAGCGCTGGCCCCAGGAGCGCCTGCCCGGCCGCGTGCGCGAGCTCGCGCAGCGCGTGGAGAGCTACTACGAGTCCGGAGAGAACCCGAAGCAGCCCGTCCTCTGAAGGCGGCGCCGGATCTCGTCCGGGCGCGGGAGGCATTCCCCGTCTCGAGTTCCGGATCGAACGCCTCAAGGCGAGCTACCGCTTCACCTACGCGTTTCACGCCCGCGAGGTGCGCTTCGAGCGCGACGTGGGGCAGGGCTACGAGAGCGTCTTCCCGGAGACGTTCTCGTTCCGGGCGGAGCGGCACGACCCCGCCGAGCTCTACCTCCGCCTCGAGGACCTCTGGACCAACCCGCGCCGCCTCGCCCCCGCCGCGGGCCGCCGCGACGCCGAGGAGCTGGTGCTGCGTCTGCTCGCCGCGCTCCCCCGCGTGCTCGCCGGGGTGATGGAGCGCCTGCGCGACGACGACAGCTCGGCGGCACTCACGCGCGTCGCCGAGGACGTGGCGGTGTTCGCGCAGATCGTGCTGCGCTTCGTGCGGGACAAGCAGCTCCGTGAGCACCCTCGTGTGCGGATGGCCGACTTCCATCTGCGTGCGCTGGTGTCGCAGGCCCTGGATACGCTGGTGGGCCAGCGCGTGCGACCCGAGTTCCGGGAGGCCTACGTCGACGGCGAGGCGCAGGTGGAGGTCTCCGAAGACCCCACCGACGTCTCCTTCTTCTATGCACTGGCCTCCGACGATCCCGAGCGTATCGATGCGGCCGTGATGGGTGCTGCCGAGCGTGCGTGGCAGCGTTGGATCGAGGACGTGTGCCTCGACCTCGAGAACGGTGTGTTCGAGGTGGAGAGCTCGCCCTTCGACGATCGTGCCTCCGAGCTGCTGCGCGCCGTCACGCGTCCCGGCCTCCACTCCGCGAACCGCGCCCGCGATCTCACGCCCTTCCTGCGGCGCCCAGACAACCTCGACTGCTTGCGCATCCTGGGCCAGCTCGAGACCTGGTTCCTGCGCCAGTACGACGTGCACCATGCCGCCGTCATGCGCAACCACGCCGAGGCGTTGCGGCGTGGCCCCGTCGACGGCGACCGTGTGCTCTCGCGCCACGGCACGCGCACCTACCTGCTGGCGCTCAGCGTGCCGGTGCTTCCCGTCGGGGTCGCCGCCTTCGCCTACGAACGGGCGCCGCGCGTGTTCGACTGGCTCGCCGCCCTCGAGGTGGGGGGGCTGCTCGCGGTCGTGAGCTGGTTCCTCGTGTACCGCTTCCTGATCCAGAAGGACGTGACCTTCCTGCATACCTCGGTGCCGCGGATCGGCGCCGGCATCATCGTGGGCTACCTGCCGGTGTTCCTGATCGACGAGGTGTGGGACCTGGCGCGCCAGCCGCTGCCCTACCTGCTCGCCGTCGTGCTGATGCTCGGCTTCGCGATCCTGTTCTACATCTACGTCGAGGTCCGCAGCCGGCTCGGCGACCCGCGCCTCGCCTTCGCGCGCGCGCGCGACATCTTCCTCCTCGGCATGATCCAGTCCGCCGGGCTCGGCCTGATGGTCACGAGCCTGCTCGGCCCGCTGATGGCCGGCCGCAACTGGGGGCTCGGCGAGGTCGGCCCCCTGGCCGAGGCGCGTCACACCCTGGCCCCGTTCCTCGGCGAGCTACCCCGCGTGATGGGCGTGGACCCGCTCTGGATCTTCCCCTCCGCCGTCCTGCTGATGAGCGTGCTCGCCTTCTTCATCGGCACCTTCCTCCAGCTGCTCTGGGAAGACCTCCCCATCACCGAGCCCCTCTAGGCCGCCAGAGCGGGGACGTTCGTTGAAACGTCAACTCGTTGCGGCCTCGTGCGGAAGCGGAGCCCGGGCCGGGTGGACCGGCTCCTGCTCCGGAAGCAGTGGTTGAGCGGTGGATCCCCGCTCGGTGGTCCGCTCCGAGATGCGAGGCCTGATGGAACCTCGGCTCGCCTGCCGCGCTGGGCGGCGCCTCGGACCGGTCGCTGGTTGCTCACGTAGGATCACCTGCCGCTTGCGCAGGACCGGACTCCACCCGTCCCCGTGGCTTGGGGGGTAGGCGGGTCGTCGTTGCGGGGCCCCGGTACGGTCTCGTCCCGAAACCTGGAGACGGCCCGATGCATCGAAGCCAAGCCGGGGGTTGCCAGCTTGGTTAACCTCCGATTCCGCCCGGAGGAGTGGAATGGCCGAGATCGTGATGTACACGAAGTCGTGGTGCCCGTACTGCGATCGGGCGAAGCACCTGCTGCGCGACAAGGGCCAGACGTGGCAGGAGATCGACATCGAGGCCGAGCTTGCGCGCCGTGACGAGATGATCGAGCGCTCCGGGCAGAGCACAGTGCCGCAGATCTGGATCGGAGAGCAGCACGTGGGCGGCTTCGACGAGCTCGCCGATCTCGAGCGCCGGGGAGAGCTGGATCCGATGCTGGGACGTGAGAAGGCGGAGGTCACCGAGGCCGAGCGGGTCAAGCTGCTGATCATCGGCAGCGGGCCCGCGGGCTACACGGCGGCCATCTACGCAGCGCGCGCCGAGCTCGCGCCCGTGATGCTGGCCGGCCTCCAGTTCGGCGGGCAGCTCATGCTCACCACCGACGTCGAGAACTACCCGGGCTTCCCGGAGGGTGTGACCGGTCCCGACATGATGGAGATGTTCCAGAAGCAGGCCGAGCGCTTCGGGACCCGCGTCCTGATGGAGGACGCCACGAAGGTCGACCTCTCGAAGCGGCCCTTCCGCGTCGAGAGCGAGGACCACGCCTTCCTGGCAGACTCGGTCATCGTCGCGACGGGTGCGTCGGCACGCTGGCTCGGGCTGCCCTCCGAGGAGCGGCTCATGAACCGCGGCGTCTCGGCCTGCGCCACCTGTGACGGGGCGCTCTACCGGGACAAGCCGATGGCTGTCGTGAGTGGAGGCGACACCGCCCTGGAGGAGGCGCTGTTCCTCACGCGCTACGGGACCAAGGTCCAAGTGATCCACCGTCGCGACGAGCTCCGCGCATCGCGCATCATGCAGGAGCGCGCCCGGAAGAACGAGAAGATCGAGTTCGTGTGGGATTCCGTCGTCGAAGAGGTGCTGGGCGACGACTTCGTGAACGGCGTGCGGATCAAGAACGTGAAGACCGGGGCCACCTCGACGCTCCCGGTCGAGGCGCTCTTCGTCGCGATCGGCCACAAGCCGAACACCGACCTCTTCCGCGACCAGCTCGACCACGACGACGTGGGCTACCTGAAGGTCGAGGCCGGCTCGACGCGAACGCGCGTCCCTGGCGTCTTCGCCTGCGGCGACGCGATGGATCCGAGCTACCGGCAGGCCGTCACCGCCGCCGGCACGGGCTGCATGGCGGCGATCGACTGCGAGCGCTGGCTCGCGGAGCACGGCGAGTAGCGCCGAAGCAGGGAGGCGGCATCATGCCGCTCACCAAGGAAAGACTCGAGCAGCTGGTGGCGCGGTCCACGGACATCGTGGTCGCCACCGACCGCAAGGGCACCGTCATCTACTACAACGACGGCGCCTCGAAGAGCCTCGGCTACACGTCGGACGAGGTGCTGGGCACCCCCGTCGCCCGCCTCTACCCCACTCTGGAGGAGGCGAAGCGAGTGATGGCGGCGATGCGCAGCCCCGGTCACGGAGGGAAGGGCATCGTCGAGACATTCCGCACCGTGCTCCTTTCGAAGGCCGGCGAGGAGATCCCCGTCGCCATCTCCGGTGCGGTCCTCTACGACGAGAACGGCGACGAGGCCGGCACCATCGGGCTCCTGAAGGACCTGCGGGAGATCCTGCACAAGGAAGAGCTGGCGACGC
>JBDLIK010000275.1:0-5268 GCA_039714895.1 Myxococcota bacterium
CAGCAGCAGCACCGTCGCCCAGTCGGTCTTGCGGGCGGGCATTTCGCGGACGTCTCCAGTGCCGGAACCAGGTCCCGGGGGCACCCAGGGAGGGCGCCTCTCTGATAAGATACTAAGCAGTCGATCCTGGCGTCAATTTCGTCAACGGCCTCCCGGAGTCGCCACCTTGGTCTCGGACCGGAGCATTGCCCGGACGGAGCATCGGGGCTGGAGGCGTCACGCGCCGACCCTGCTCGTCGCGCTGCTGACCCTCGGCATCCAGCTTCCATTCCTCGATCGCTTCGTGAGCTTCATGGACGAGGGGCACCTCCTTCAGTACGCCGACCTGCTGGCGGGCGGCGGAGAGGTCTACCGCGACGCCACGATCTACCCCCTGCCCGGCGCCTTCTACCTGCTGTCCTTCGCCTTCCAGATCTTCGAGCCCTCCATCCTGTTGGCGCGCTGGATCGTGGCCCTCGAATTCAGCTTCTTCTGCGCGCTTCTCTTCTCTCTGCTCCGCAGGCTCTCCTCGACGCGGACCGCCGCGCTGGGCCTTCTGGTGCTGCTGCTGTACCGGATCTGGGTGTTCCCCCACTGGCATATCTACAGCTACTCGACCACGGCGCTGCTGCTGCTGCTGCTGACCCTCGTCACCCTCGTGCGCTTCTTCGATCACCGCGGTCGGGGAACCCTCGCCCTGGCCGGGTTCCTCTACGGGCTGGCTGTGCTCTGCAAGCAGGACTATGGGGCGGCGGGTCTGCTGGCCTTCTGCGCGGTGTTGGTGGTGGAGGCCCGGTCGAGGCCCGGCGGTCGGGTGCTGGCAACGCTTTCCGGCTTCCTGCTGCCGGCCGCCGCCGTCGGCGGGCTTACGGGACTCCACTACCTCCGCGTAGGACTGCTCGGCGAAGTGATTCAGCAGACCGTGCTGAACCACTTCGTGGGGATGGCGAGCTTCGAGTATTCTGCACTCCCCGGGCTGTTCCCGATCCTGAGCCAGGATCCGACCCTGCGCGACCCGGCCGGGGTCTTCGACTACTGGCCGGGGATCCTGCTGACCGTCGACTACTTCCACGCCGTGCGAACCAGCTGGCTCTACCGCGAGACCGCGATCCTCGACGGGCTCGTCAAGGCGTTCTACTACCTGCCCTACCCGCTGATCGTGGCGGGAGGATTCCGGCTGCTGCGCCGGCGGGCAGAGCTCGCCGGGGATCGCCGGGTGCCCTTCCTGGCGGAGCTCACCCTCTACGCCCTGGCCGCCGCGCTGCTGGCGCTCTTCTCCCTCAACCGCCCCCAGGACTACGTGCATCTGGCCGTGCTGTACTGGTCGCTGCTGTGTCTCGCCCTCGTCTACCTCCACGACCTCTTCCGGCCCCACCCCCGGCTGGCGATGCTGCTGCTGGCCCTGCTGCTGATCCCCGGCGCGCTCGCAACCGCCTACAGCGCCGAGCTCGCCTGGCAGCTGCGTTCGGCGCACTCCGAGAAGGTTCCAGGGCCGCGCGCCGGTGTGCGCGCGCGCCCCGAGGAGGCCCGTGCGCTCGCCTCGGCGGTCGAGTACGTCCGGGCACAGACGGCGCCTGAGGAAGCAGTGACCGTGTTGCCCTACCATCCCCTCGTCCACTTTCTGGCAGAGCGCCGTGCGCCCCACGGCTCGAGCTACATCGTCTGGCCCTTCCCCGAGTACCCGGACCGGGAGCGGCGCATCATCGACGCCATGGAGGAGCAGGACACCCGGGTGGTCATCTACGCCTTCACCGCCTTCCCCAGCTACCCGCCGCCCGAGGAGTACGCGCCGGAGCTCTTCGCCTACCTCGTCGAACACTTCGAGATCGATCGTCTCTTCGACCACGGACTCCTCGGCTACCGCCTTGCCGCGCTGCGTCGGGAGCCCGAGCTTCCCCCCGGACGG
Organism: Myxococcota bacterium; assembly: GCA_039714895.1. Taxonomy (GTDB): domain Bacteria; phylum Myxococcota_A; class UBA9160; order UBA9160; family DASRUS01; genus JBDLIK01. Next base: position 1,886 of record JBDLIK010000275.1, read on the forward strand.
CGGCTCCTCCCGGAGAGGCCTTCCGGAGAGCTGTGGTGGGAGCGCGCGCGGGGCGTGCGGACAGCGATCCCAATGGTCCAGCGGGAAGACTTCGTCGCCCGAGAGCTCTGGCCCTTCCGCCCGGTCCTGGCGCTGCGTCCGAGCGCCGACGGGTGGACCGTGCTCTCGGTTCCTCTCCGGGTGCCTCGCGACGCCCGGCTGCGTACCGCCGTCGGGGTGCACCCGCGCGCCTGGCACTCCCACCCCGCCACGTGGACCCGGTTCCGCCTCGAGCTGGTGAGCGGGCGGGGCCGCGAGCTTCTCTTCGAGCGCACCCTCGACCCCGGGCGCCGGCTGGCGGATCGTGGCTGGTTCGAGGTGGAGGTCCCGCTCGACGCCTGGACGGGCGAGTCCGTTGCCCTCGAGTTCTCGACGTCGAGCGAGCACATCGGGGGGGAGGATCTGCTGCACGGGGGCTGGGCGGAGCCGCGCCTCACGCCTCTCGCTCCCGCGCAGGGTGCCGGCGAGGGGCGCACTCCGCTTGAAGCGCGTTCCGGCGCTGTGGCAGACTGAGCCACCGTGCCCTCGGGTTCCGACGCTCGTTGTCTCGTCTGCGGAGGCGAGAGCCCGCAGGTCCGCTACCGGATTCCCCGCTACTCGGTGCTCGAGTGCCGCGACTGCCGGCAGGTGTTCCTGTGGCCCCTGCCGAGCCCCGAGGAGATCCGCGGGCTCTTCCGCGAGTTCTACACCACCGGCCAGGCCGGAAGTCTTCCAGAGCTCGATGGCTACTACTTGTACTGCTTCGACGACTCCCCTGCGAATCCGCTGGTGCGTTGCTACGAGCGCTGGCTGGCGGCGCTCGAGCGCCACCAGCCGCCAGGGCGACTGCTGGACGTGGGCTGCGGGACGGGGCTCTTCCTGAGTGTGGCCCAGCGCCGGGGCTGGCAGGTCGTAGGCGTCGACGAATCTCCCGAGGGCGTGAAGCACGCCCGGGAGAGCTTCGGCGTGGACGCCCGGGAGGGTCAGTTCGACGCCTTCGAGGCCGAGGGGAGCCGCTTCGATGCGATCACCGGCTGGGACATCATCGAGCACTCCCGCACGCCGGTGGAGCTGCTCCGCGCCATGCGCCGTCATCTGGCGCCCGGAGGGGTGGTGGGACTTTCCACGCCCAACCAGGAGAGTCTCGTCGAGCGGGTGGCCAGTGCCCTCTATCACGCCACGGGGGGGTGGCTCACGGCGCCCCTCGAGAAGCTCTACTTCGATCAGCACTTCCTCTACTTCACCCCGGCCACGCTGCGCTCCGCGCTCACGCGGGCAGGCCTCGGGGTGCTCGAACTCGAGCAGGAGGCCACCGACCTCGAGCGGCTGAACCTCTCGGCAGCCATGCGGGTCGGGCTGCAGGCGCTGTTCCGCGTCTCGCGCTGGGTCGGGCTCGAGAACCGGCTGTTCGTCCTCGCTCGGCCGCGGCTGCCCGGCGCCCCGGATCCCGCTGGCTCAGCGGAGGGAGGGGGAGCAGGCTGACTGCTGCGGCACCGACTCCTCCACCCGGAAGGCGGAAAGGAAGCGTCCCGTGGCTCCCTGCCGCGGCGCATCGATGCCGTGGACCTCGGCCTCCAGCTCCAGCGGAGCGACGGGCAGTGCCGCGAGGGTGCCGCCGACCCGCTGCACCAGGTCGAGGCAGAGCCGATAGTGGCCCCTGCGGGTCGGCGGCACCACGAGCAGCGCCAGCTCTCGCGTCGCACCTGCGGGAAGGTCGGCATCGAGGGCGGCGGTGCCGGTCTTCACGACGCCACCCCCGGGTTCCGAGAACGAGAAGCGCAGAGCGACGAGGCCCTCGAGCTGGGGGTCGAGGCCGGGCCAGTTCAGCTCGCTGTCGTTCGTGAGGGTCACCGAGACCGGGCGCGGGTAGGCGTTGTTGCCCGCGTAGCGGAAGCGGCCGGGCGTCTCCGCCGTAAGGCGGCCGGCCTCCGGCCCGAGCTCGAGGCGCTGCCGACCGAGGCCCGAGAGCGTGGTGGGTCGCGGCTGCGTGGAGCCCACCGCCTCCAACCAGAGGCCGGTGTCGGGAGCCGACGAAACCTCGAGGATGCGCGCATTGGGGCCGCTCCAGGCGAGCCGCAGCTGCCCCCGCGCGACGGCCTCGTCCCATTCCAGGAGCGCTTCGCCGCCCTCGCCATGGAGCACGATCCAGCGCAATCCCGCCGTGCGCCGCAGCGTCTCGACGGCGACCGGATCGGGAAGCCTCTGGGCGATGCGGCGCTGGAAGGCCGTGGACGGGTGCGGATAGGCCGTGGAGCCATTGAGAATCGGCCGCCAGTGCAGCGTGCTGGCGAGCTGGTAGCGCGTGTCCACCAGATTCGTGCCCAGGGAGTCCACCGGCCAGGGGAGCTCGACCACGGGCCCGGGCGGAAGGGAGCGCAGGGCCTCGGCGACCTTTCGCACGGACTCCTCGTCCTCGAAGGCCGCACGGACCGGGAGCGGTCGCGGCAGCAGGACGAAGGCGAACAGCGCGAGCGTCGCTCCCGCCACCAGCCAGCGTGGGGCTCCGGCCGGGAGAAACCGGCGTTCGAGCCAGGCCAGGGAGAAGCCTGCCAGCAGCGGGGCCGCCAGACCGAGGAGGATCAGCCAGCGCTGGGGCGCTCTCAGGTTCGAGAACCCCGGCACCCAATCCCAGAACAACCATCCGGGCATCCGGCGGACCTCTCCACCGACCTCGAGCCCCGTGCCGAGGGAGAGCACGAAGCCGGAGAGAAGACAGGCGACGAGCCCCACGGTGAGGGTACGCAGGGTTCGCCCCCGGGAGGGAGGGTCCACGGGTGCAGCCACCGCCAGGGGGACCAGCACCAGCAGCACGACCACCAGCAGTGGGATCGCGTAGCTCGGATCGCTGGCCGACCCGCTCTGGCCCCAGGCCGTCCCCAGCGTGGGAGAGAGCTCGGCCCAGGTCCCGCCCAGCGTGCGCATGGGCAGCTCCGGATCGAGCGCGCTGGGAAGCTCGCCGCGCGCGCGACGGCCCAGATACGGGATGGAGACCAGGCCCAGCAGCAGATAGGCGGGCGCGAGGGCGAGGGCCAGGCCGCCGAGGCGTGAGGTCGCCGGCCGCCCGAAGACCCATCCCGCCAGGCCGAGGAGGCCGAGGCTCAGCGTGAGGAGATAGGCGAGGTAGTAGGAGGTGAGGAGCTGCAGGGTGAGGATCGTCGAGAGCAGAGCCCAGCGCGGCCAGCCCATGCGCTCTGCGCACAGCGCCCGAACCAGCAGCAGCCAGACGAGCGGGAACCAGTGCGCGGCCAGCAGCTGGATGCGCGGCAGCTCGGCAGTGCGCCAGGGCATCCACAGGGTGAGCGCCCCGGCGGCGAGGCTGGCGGCGAGCGAGCCGGTGGCAGCTCGCACCAGCGCGAAGCTGGTGA
>JBDLIK010000276.1:0-5245 GCA_039714895.1 Myxococcota bacterium
AGGGCCACGAGGACCTGGTCCGCGTCCACCCCATCGATGCACACGTGCAGGTTCCCCGGAAGCCGGGCCCGGCGAGGGCCCGAGAGCGTCAGCCCGTCGATCTCCTTCTCGAGGCGCTCGAAGAGCCGGTCGCGCAGGCCGCCGAGGCGTCGGGCCTCCGACTCCCGCTCCTCGAGGCACAGCTCGAGTGCCCGGGCGAAGCCCACGATGAGCGGCACCGGCAGCGTTCCCGAGCGCAGCCCGAACTCGTGCCCCCCACCGTGGAGCAGGGGCTCGAGCCGGATGCGAGGGCGACACCGACGCACGTACAGGGCGCCCACGCCCTTGGGGCCGTAGATCTTGTGGGCCGAGAACGAGACCAGATCGACGCCGAGGGTGTGGACGTCGAAGGGGATCTTTCCCACGGCCTGAGCGGCGTCGGTGTGGAGGAGCACTCCGCGTTCGCGGCAGATCCGACCGATCTCGGCCAACGGCTCGACGACCCCGACCTCCCCGTTGGCCGCCATCACCGAGACCAGCACCGTGCGCGCCTCGAGCGCAGCGGCCACCGCGTCCGGGTCCACCCGGCCCTCGGCGTCCACCGGGAGGCGCGTGACGCGCCTCCCCTGGCGCTCGAGCCAGTCGCAGGTGTCGAGCACGGCGGGATGCTCGATGGCCGTCGTGACGAGATGGTCCCCCCGCTCAACCCGGCCCCAGGCGATGCCCTTGAGCGCGAGGTTGTCGCTCTCGGTGGAGCCGCTGGTGAAGATGATCTCGCGCGGGTCCTCGGCGCCCAGAGACCGGGCCAGCGACTCCCGGGCGTTCTCCACCGCCGCCTCCGCCCGCCAGCCGTAGGCGTGGGTGGCGCTGGCCGGGTTCCCGAAGTCTTCCTCGAGGTACGGACGCATGGACTCGAGCACCCGCGGATCGAGCGGAGTCGTGGCGTGGTGGTCGAGATAGATGGGAAGCTTGGGAGGCATGGGATCCCGCAGGCCGCCGGCGGCTGCCCCGCTGGCGAGTCTTCAGGCGCCGAAGGACTGGCCGCAGCCGCAGGTGGAACGCGCGTTCGGGTTGTGGATCTTGAAGCCCGTCTCCATCAGCGTGTCGATGAAATCGAGCTCGCAGCCCATCAGATAGAGGGCGCTCTTCTCGTCGACGAGCACGCGCACGTCGCCCTTCTCGATGGTCGTGTCACACTCGGCCACCTGGTCGTCGAAGGAGAGCTCGTACTGGAGGCCCGAGCAGCCGCCGCCCACGACCTTCATGCGCAGGCCGTGGCTGGCGAGCTTCCCCTCCCGGTCGAGGAGTGCCTTGAGACGCTCCGCGGCAGATTCGCTGACTTCGACGAGAGGCATGCTTCCGATCGATCCCGGGGCGCAGTGAATTTAGAAGTATAGCAGCCGCCCCCAGCGGAGCGAAGCGGCGCAAGACTCAGGACGACGTGGGGGCAGGGCCGTCGGCTGCGGGCGAAGCCCGCCCCCGCCGGACCCTCGAAACGAGCGAAGCGGCGCATGACACGGCTGACGCAGGAGCAAGGCCGATGGCTGCGGGCGAAGCCCGCAGCCCGTCAGGCGCGGCCGCTGATGTAGTGCTGGAGCTGTTCGATGGTGAACTGCTGGTCCTCGATGACCGCCTTCACGACGTCTCCGATGGAGATGATCCCGGCGAGCTGACCGTTTTCGACCACCGGGAGGTGTCGGACGCGGTGCTCGGTCATCAGAGCCATGCAGCCATCCAGCGTCTGCTGGGAGCTCACACAGATCACCTCGGTCGTCATGATCTCTCGCACCGGGGTGTCCTTCGAGCCCTTGCCGTGCAGGATCACCTTGCGCGCGTAGTCCCGCTCGGACACCAGACCCGCCACGTCTCCGTCGTCGTCGAGCACCACGAGCGATCCCACGTCGTGCTCGGCCATCATCTCGAGGGCTTGGAGCACCGTGAGCTCAGGCCCCGCGGTGAGGACCGTGTGGCCCTTGCGACCGAGCAGCTGCCGGATCGTCTTCATGGCCTCCTCCCGCTCCGGCGGGCCGGGCCGCCCGGCGGATCGGCCTCATTCTACCGCCCGGACCAGCCACAGGAACACCTCGCGGTTGCCCTTTGGGCCCGCCAGACAGCTCTCCACGCGGCCCTGCTCGCGGTAGCCGAGGGCTTCCGCCCGGGCGGCGACGCGGTCCACGGCCTCCCGACGCAGGGCATCGTCCCGCACCACGCCGCCCTTGCCCACCTGCTCCCGGCCCACCTCGAACTGGGGCTTGACCAGCGCCAGCAGCGGTGCCCCGGGGGCGACCTCGACCAGGCGCGGCAGGATCTTCTCGAGGGAGATGAAGGAGACGTCGATGGTCACCAGGTCGATGGGCTCCGGCAGCAGCTCCGCTGCGAGGCGGGCTGCGTGGGTGCGCTCCCGCACCACCACCCGTGGGTCGTTGCGCAGTCGGGGATGGAGCTGGCCATAGCCCACGTCCACCGCCACCACCGCCCGCGCCCCGGCCTGGAGCAGGCAGTCCGTGAATCCGCCCGTGGAGGCGCCAACATCCAGGCAGGCGAGTCTCCTCGGGTCGACGCCCAGGGCCTCGAGCGCTCCGGCGAGCTTCTCGCCCCCGCGCGAGACGAAGCGCGGACTCTCGCCCCGCAGGCGCAGGGAGGCGTCCGCCGCAACCGGGGTCCCCGGCTTCTCGACGGGAACGTCGTCCACCAGCACCCGCCCGGTTCGAATGAACGCCTGGGCCTTCGCGCGGGACTCCGCCAGCCCCGCCTCGACGACGCGCTCGTCGAGTCTCCGACGGCGAGGGGCCTTCACGGCCGCTGTCGGGCGCGACCCGCCAGCAGCTCCCGCACCGCCCGCGCGATGCCCTGGGCATCGAGGCCGAGCTCTCGTCGGAGGGCGCCGGGGCTGCCATGCTCCACCAGCCGATCGGGGACGGCGAGCACTCGGGTCGGGATCGCCAGGGCCTCGGCGGCGAGCGCCTCGAGCACGGCACCGCCAAAGCCGCCCATGCCGCTGTGCTCCTCCACGGTGACCACCGCTCCGCAGCGACGGGCGAACGACGCGATGCGCGAACGGTCCAGGGGCTTGGCGAAGCGGGCGTTCAGCACCGCCACCGAGAGGCCCTCCCCTTCCAGCTCGCTGGCTGCCTCGAGGGCCGCATGCACGGGCGTGCCGAAGGCGACCAGCAGGACACCGTCTCCGTCTCGGAGGATCTCGGCCTCGCCGAGGGGAAGGGCCTTGGCATCCGGGTCCATGGGCACGCCAAACCCGTTGCCCCGTGGGTAGCGGATGGCCGCTGGCCCAGGGTGGGCGATGGCAGTCCGCAGCATGTGCTGCAGCTCGTTCTCGTCCTTGGGCGCCATCACCACGGTGTTCGGCAGCGTCCGAAGGTACGCGATGTCGTAGAAGCCCTGGTGCGTGGCGCCGTCGGCGCCTACCAGACCCGCGCGATCCAGAGCGAAGGTCACATCGAGGTCCTGGACGCAGACGTCGTGCACGACCTGATCGAAGGCACGCTGCAGGAAGGTGGAGTAGATGGCCGCCACCGGCTTGAGTCCCTGGCTGGCGAGCCCCGCGGCGAAGGTGACGGCGTGCTGCTCGGCGATCCCGACGTCATAGAAGCGGGTCGGAAACTCCCGGGCGAAACGATCGAGACCGGTGCCCCCGGCCATCGCGGCGGTGATCCCCACGATGCGATCGTCCTCGCGTGCCAGCCGGGCCAGCGTGTCGGCGAACACCCGTGTATAGGAGGGGGGACCGGGCTTCTTCGGCGCCATCCGGCCCGACTCGACCTCGAAGGGGGTCACGCCGTGGTAGGTCACCGGATCCTGCTCCGAAGGCCCGTACCCGAAGCCCTTGGAGGTGATGGCATGTACCAGCACGGGGCCGTCCCCGTTCTCCAGCATGCGCTTCACGTTCTCGAAGGTCTCGAGCAGCACCTCCACCCGGTGCCCCTGCACGGGCCCCACGTACTTGAAGGAGAGCGCCTCGAAGAGCAGCCCCGGCGAGAAGAAGACCTTGAGGGATTCCTCCGCCTTCTGCGCCCAGTGCACCATGTCTCCCGGGAGCTGTCCCAGAAAATCCTTCGCCCAGCCCTTCATGCGCCGAGCCATGGGGGCCGAGAGCTTGCGAGACAGGTAGGACGACAACGCACCCACGTTGGGCGAGATGGACATGGCGTTGTCGTTCAAGACCACAACCAGGTTGGATTGGCGCAGCTCCCCCGCGTGGTTCAGGGCCTCGAAGGCCATTCCCGCGGTCATGCCCCCATCGCCGATCAACGCAATGGCGACGCCCGGTTCCCCCTTGTGCTGGAGCGCGCGCGCCATGCCCAGGGCGGCCGAGATGGAGGTCCCCGCGTGACCCGCGCCGAAGTCGTCGAAGGGCGATTCGTGGCGGCGTAGAAACTTGCCGATGCCGCCGGCCTGCCCGATCTGGCCGAAGTCGTCCCGGCGGCCGGTGAGCATCTTGTGCGCATAACCCTGGTGGCCCACGTCCAGGACCAGCTTGTCGCGCGGGGTCTCGAACGCGTAGTGGAGAGCGACGAGTAGCTCCACCGCCCCCAGGCTGGACGCCAGGTGTCCACCCGTCTGCGAGACGCGCTCGACGATCTCCTCGCGCAGCTCCCGGGCCACCCGGGGGACCTGCTCGCGAGGCAGACGGCGGAGGTCCTCGGGAGAGTCGATCGATGACAGCAGCCGGCCGGTGCTCATCGATCCCTTCGCACGGCGTAGCGGGCGAGCTCTCGCAGCGGCTCGGCGCGCTCCCCGAAGGGCTCGAGGGCGGCGAGAGCCTCGGCGAGGAGCGCTTCGGCGCGCCGGCCGGCCGCTTCCGCGCCGATGACGCGGACCAGGGAGCAGGCGCCATCCTCGTCGCGATCCAGCAGATCGTCGGTGATCTGAAAGGCGAGACCCAGGGCCTCGGCGAATCCACGCAGCCCCTCGCAAGCCTCCGCGTGCGCCCCACCCAGGATGCCTCCTCCCAGCACCGCAGCGCGGAAGAGCGCAGCGGTCTTGCGCCGATGGATCCCCTCCACGACGCCCGCCTCTGCTGGCGTCTGCGACAACAGGAGATCGTCGACCTGGCCCGCCACCAGGTGGCGAGCCCCCGCCGCCCGGGCCAGCTCCGACTCCGGCGCGGCGGTGAGGGCCACCAGTCGCGCGCCGAACCGTCGCAGGGTCGGAATCATGGCGGTCAGCTCCTGCGTACCGCCGGTCTTCGAGCAGAGAATCACCACGTCGTCACGCGCGAGCAGTCCCAGGTCGCCGTGCACCGCATCCA
>JBDLIK010000277.1:0-5227 GCA_039714895.1 Myxococcota bacterium
TGGAGCGGCGTGCACCTCTCCAGCGCCGCGCGACCGCTCAGAGCCCGGTGCATCGCGCGGCTGGGGGAGCAGGCCTACAAGGGCGTCTTCACGCTGGCGCTCGTCACTGCGATCGTCCTCATGGTCGTCGGCTGGCGCTCGGCTCCGCCCGCATCCGTGTACGCGCCGCCGGCCTGGGGCCACAGCGCGGCGCTCCCGCTCGTCTTCCTCGCCCTGGTCCTCTTCGCAGCGTCGACGCTCGAGAGCAACGTCAAGCGCTTCGTGCGCCATCCACAGCTCTCCGGCGTCTGCGTCTGGGCCGGTGCCCATCTGCTCTCCAACGGGGATTCCCGCTCCCTCGTGCTGTTCGGCGTGCTCGGTGCGTGGGCGCTGGTGGAGATGGGGCTCATCAGCCGGCGCGAGGGCCCGTGGGAGCGCCCTGGTCCGCAGCCGCTCGTCGCCGAGCTGAAGCCGCTCGTCGGCGCTCTGGTCATCTACCTCGTGCTCTTCGTGGCGCACCCGTATCTCTTCGGCGCCTCGCCGATGCCTTAGACAGTCGAAGACGCGTCTTCACCACTCACCCAGACTCGCCTAGAGTATGGATCCCGAGGAGGCCAGGAATGCCTTGTCTGGCGCGAGACGTGATGCAGACCGAAGTGGTGAGTGTCCGTGCGGACATGCCTCTCAGCGAGCTCGAGGGGGTTCTGCTGCGTCAGCGCATCCACGGCGCACCGGTCGTCGAGGGCAATCGCGTGATCGGTGTCGTCTCGCGTTCGGATGTGGTGCGCCGGTTGAAGTTCGAGGAGCAGCGGCTGGAGGACGCGGCCTACTACCTCGAGCCCTTCGACGCGGATCAGCGGGGCTCGGAGGATCACGACCGCATGCTCGAGGCGGTGGCAGTTCGCGTGGCGAAGCTGCGCGTGCGCGACATCATGATCGAGGACGTCCTATCCGTCGCGCCGGACGCCACGCTACAGGAGGTCGCGAAGAAGATGCTCGAGCGACCGGTGCACCGCATGTTCGTCATGGAGGAAGGAGCACTCCTCGGTCTCATCTCGAGCCTCGACCTGCTCCGGCTGTTCGCCGAGGGCAAGGTGACGGCCTCCTAGACCGTCCCGGCTCTCGGACGCCGTCATGGCTCGAAAGCTTGGTCTCGCGTCGAATGCGGGGGCCATCACCGCCCGAAGTAGACGCCCGATCGGCTCTGGGCTCGCTTCGCCTCCCGCTCGGCGATCTTCGCCCGGACCCGCCGGCGCTCGGCCTGGAGGCGCTTCCTGCGATCGAAGCTCGACCAGGGCCAGCGCCCCGCCAGGTCCCGGAGCTTTCGGAACCTGCGGTAGCCCCACAGCTCGTTCCTGAACTCGCTCTCGATGAACTTGACCATGATGGCGTCGTCCAGGAAGCCGAGCCCGGGGATCTGATCGGGAATCAGGTCCTGGGAGCTGGTGAAGTAGCCGAGCCCTGCGAGGATTGCCGACTTCACGCGCCTGGGGGCGGCGTACTCTTCGTCCTGGATCAATTCGATGAGGTCCGCCAGCACCTCGACGGCCGCGATCGCAAACTCGGGGGTCTTCTTGTTGGCCCGCGCCCGGCCAACCACCCCGCGGGCTCGCTCGAGGATCACGTCCGGATCCAGGTTCCTGGTGGCCTTCTTCGCCTCGCGATAGATCGCACGGAAATACTTCGCGTCCGACTCGCCCAGGGTGAAGGTGACCCTGATCTTCGACATGCCTGATCCCTCAATCATCTCCGGGCAGTCGCCGTCGAGGCGGGGGAAGCAGCTCGTAGGCGGCGGAGGAGAAGAACGTCAGCATCACGCCCGCCGCGAAGAGCACCGGGCTGTAGGGAACGATGGGATCCTGATACGGGAGCGTTCCCAGGCGCAGTGAGAGAAGGAACCCCGTCACCGCCGTCCCCAGGCCCAGGATCAGGATCCCCCAGAAGATCCCTCCACGCAGGATCTGCGCCCGACGCTCCCAGGGCGCCTCGATCACGGCTTCGGACGTCTCCTCGCCGTCAGCCGGGGTGATGGGGACGATCGGAAAGGCCTTGGTGAAGATCAGGAAGAGGATTCCCGACGTGGCGAACAGGCCGAGCACCACGCTGAGCTCGATCCAGCTCGGGACGTAGCGGCCGGGTGCGTAGGGCAGAAGCATTCCGTGGGTCTGGGAGGGAACCACGATCAGGAAGCGCTTCAGGACGGACCCGACGCTGACGGCCAGGGCAGCGACCACGGTCCAGCCGAGGTGCGTTCTGCCCCGCACGAACTGCAGGAACAGCACGAGCGTCGGGATCGCAAAGCAGGCGACCGTGGTCCAGAACATCCAGGCATAGGTTCCGTAGACGGTCTCGTGGGCGACGCGGGCGTCCGCTTCGGAGGAGGCGTAGCTCGCCGTGAGCTCCTGGACGACCATCAGATAGAGGTAGGTGAGCGTCAGGATCCACAGGAAGTTTCCGAGCAGCCGGAAGGTGTCGTCGCCGATGGTGGCGGGAAGAGCCAGCGCTCGGCGCATGGCCGCGGCGATGAGGATCAGCATCGCGGTCCCCGAGCTGCCCGCCAGGATCACGAAGCTGGGCGCCTGGAGCGCGCTGTACCAGCCGGGCCGCCCGCCATGGATGCCGAAGACGAATCCCAGCGTGGAGTGGGCCGTGACGAGCAGGGGGAGGATGAAGATCGAGAGCCAGAAGCTCGACCGGACGTGTCTCCTGCGCTCGTCCATCCTCCCCTGATAGCCGGTGGCCCAGAGCCGATAGAGCCAGCGGAAACGCGGAAGCTCGCGGGCACACAGCGCCGCATCCGCCCGCCCCGACAGGAAGAAGTACACCAGGCTGGCGAAGAGATAGCCGGAGATCACCAGCGTGAAGGTTCCAAAGAACGGCGAGGCCGGCCGGGCGTAGAGCGGAAGGTAGAGGAGCCCCCGCAGCGGTCGGCCGAGATCTGCGAGGATGCACAGACCCCCCATGAGCAGGGAGACGATCGCCAGCAGCTCCGCCATGCGCGTGACGGGTCGCAGGGCCTCGAGGGAGAACAGACGCGCGAGGGCCGCGGCGCTGATGCCGGCGAAGCTCAGACCGATGAAGTACACCGCAAACACGATGTAGAGGCCCCAGGTGGCGCCGCCCCGGCCGATCGACCGCAGGCCGGACGAGACCAGCCCATGACTGACCTCCTGCGAATAGGCGAAGACCCCCCATCCGAAGCAGAGCACGAGCAGGGCGACCGCGATCGTCCAGCGCCGCGAAGGCCGGCCGACGGCGAGCGCCTCGATCCGGGCGGCGGCGGGTGCGGTCATTGCCGCCGGTCCTTCGACAGATACGTGACCTTGGGCCGCGTTCCCAGGTGCTCGAGCAGCCGAAAGGCCCGCGCGCTGCGCGAGAGCTGCGAGACGCGGCTGCTCTGATCGTTCAGGTCTCCAAAGACGATGGCCTGGGCCGGACAGACCTCGGCGCAGGCCGGCAGCCGCTGCAGGTCTTCGTCGGCGAGGGGCTGATCCTCGATGCGCGCCTTCTCTCGAGCCGAACGGATGCGGTGGTGACAGAAGGTGCACTTCTCGACCACGCCCTTGGGCCGAGTCGCCACGTCCGGGTTGAGGAAGCTCAGATGGCTCTCCGGCCAGCTTGGCTCCACCCAGTTGAAGTAGCGCCGGCTGTAGGGGCAGGCGACCTCGCAGTAGCGGCAGCCGATGCAGCGGTCCGAAATCTGGGCGACGATCCCGTCCTCCGTCTGGTAGGTGGCGCCGACCGGGCAGACCTTCACGCAGGGGGGATCGTCACAGTGCAGGCACGGCAGGGGCAAGGCGTCGGGGTGGGGTCCGGCCCCGGGCCCCTGCGGGCCCTGCGGGAGGAGCTCCATCCAGGAGATCTGCGTCCCCCGCAGCTCCGGCTCGGGCCCTCGTGTGGGCACGTTGTTCTCGGTGCGGCACGCCACCACGCAGGCGCCGCAGCCGGTGCAGCGATCCAGGTCGATGGCCATTCCCCAACTCGGCATTGCCCCAGAGTTCCGATCCCCCGAGGAGCCGTCTGAACCGCCCCCCCGGGCCCGGGCCCGCCAGGAGGGCAGCGCCAGCAGGCTCATCAGGGCCCCCGCGGCGAGGGAGAGCGCGCGGGCGAAGGATCTTCGGGAGAGGGGAGCGGTCGCGTTCACGACGGGATCCTCCGGGCACGCACCCGGGTGCCGGTGAGGGCCGCGAAGCCAGCGAGGGGATCGAAGGCCGGGACCAGCAGCTCCATCACGTTGGCGCCGCGGCCCTTCGCGAAGCGACCGAAGGCCGTGTGGCCCCCGCCCTGCGGAAAGTGGAGGGTTCCGGGCCGGACGCCGATGTCCACGTGCACCGGCACCTCGACCCGGCCGGCGGGGCTCTCGACCGCGATGCGGTCCCCGTCGCGGATTCCCAAGGGTTCGGCGCTGCTCGGGTGAAGCGCGGCGGTCGTCTCCCAGCGGGATCCCCCGTGCTCCGTCACCAGATCCTGGAGCAGGGGCAGGTTCGCTCCGCCGCCCACGGCGTAGGTTCCGCGCCGGTAGGGATCGAGGAGCAGCGGATACTCCGCTTCGGTTCCCGCCCAGGCGAGCGCGGTATGGCGGGGCATGCAGACGAGGTCCGGATCCTCTTCGTGATTCCAGCCGGCCACCACCTGGGCGGGGCTGCGTCCTGCCTGCTCCGCGAACCCCTGGAGGGTGTGCCACAGGCGCAGCGAGAAGAATTCGAATTTCCTCGTCGGGGTTTCGAAGGCCTCGCTCCACGCTTCGAACGGGTATTCCGGGTCCGACCAGAAGCCCTGCTTGACGAGGCGCCTGAAGAACTTCTTCGGGCTCGTCTCGTTGATCGAGCCCCGCCGCGCGGCCTGGATCCCCACGGCGCGAGCAAGCAGGGCGGAGCGAAAGTCCTTCCAGGGGAAGGCCTCGGCGCAGCGGCCGCCGAGCTTCTTGGCGATCTCGATGACGACGTCCCCGGAGGCCCGGGTGTCGTGCAGCGGTGCGACGACGGGCTGGCGGATCCCGAAGACCGGGGCCCCGCTGCTGGGAGCCGGCGCGGCATCCTCCCAGCGCTCGAGGTAGGTGTGATCCGGCAGGATCAGATCCGCGACCGCTGTCGCTGTCTCGTCCATGAAGGGCGTGCAGGTTGCGATGAAGGGGACGGCGTCGAGGGCGTGGGTCCAGCGTTCGGGGTTCATCCAGGCGTAGCAGGGGTTCGCGTAGTAGAGCAGCAGGGTGTCGAGGCGATAGGGTCGGCCCGAGACGAGGGCGCGG
>JBDLIK010000278.1:0-5218 GCA_039714895.1 Myxococcota bacterium
CCTACCAGCGAGAGGGCTTCCCGTTCGGAGCCCTCCGGCGGGTGGACCCCGGTACGGGAAACCGGACGCTGGTGTCGGGCTGTGAGGACGTCGATTGCACGACGTCGCTGGGGTCCGGCCCGCCTTTCCTCGGATTGTTCGGCATCACCTTCGACGCGGCGGGGGACTTCTTCGTCGCGGACATCGATCTGGATGCGGTCCTGCACGTCGACCGGGAGACGGGAGACCGCACCGTCGTCTCGGGCTGCCTGGACGAGATCTGCACGAGTGTCGTGGGAAGCGGCTCCCTCTTCTCGGAGCCTCTCGACCTCGTGGTGGTACCGGAAGCCGGCGTCGGGCTGATGCAGCTGATGGCGCTCCTGACCCTCGTCGCAGCTCGCCGGCGGCGCCCGAGCGGCTGACGCCGCGATTTCCTGAGGCAACGTGAAGACCGGCTGCGGGGGCGGGGCGTGGGGCCTCGCCCCCTCGCCGGATGAGGTCGCGATCTCTCGCCGCGCGCCCACCCCGAGGCTATGCTGCGCCCCGCGCCGGAGGGGCGCCACCTGAAGAGGCAGCGGCGACGGTGAGCGGGATTCGGGAGCTCCTGCTGGAGCGGGGTGGTGAGGCGTTCGATCTCCACGCGCGCCACCTGAACGGGCAGATGGTGCGGGTGTTGAAGACCCTGGGCTTCGACCGCCGCTATGTGCGCGCCACCGGCCCCTATCTCTTCGACGAGCGCGGGGAGCGCTACCTCGACCTCCTGAGCGGCTACGGCGTCTTTGCCGTGGGCCGGAACCATCCCCGGGTCGTGGCGGCGCTTCGCGAGACCCTCGAGGCCGAGCTCCCGGGCCTGGTGCAGATGGACGTCTCGCCCCTGGCCGGCCTGCTGGCCGAGCGCTTCCTCGCGACGCTGCCCGACGCTCTCGACAAGGTCTCGTTCATGAACTCGGGCGCCGAGGCCGCGGAGACGGCCATCAAATTCGCCCGCTGCCACACCGGGAAATCGGGCCTCGCCTACTGCGAGAACGGCTTCCACGGGCTCACCATGGGGGCCCTCTCGCTGAACGGTGACGATGTCTTCCGCGAGGGCTTCGGGCCGCTGCTGCCGGACACCCACCGGATCCCCTTCGACGACCTCGAGGCCCTCGAGCGAGTGCTCTCGACCCGAAGCATCGCCGCCTTCTTCGTCGAGCCGATCCAGGGGCACGGTGTGAACGTGCCGTCGGACGAGTACCTGCCCGAGGCCGCGCGGCTCTGCCGCAAGCACGGGGCCCTCTTCGTGGCCGACGAGATCCAGACGGGCCTGGGGCGCACCGGCCGCATGTGGGCCCTCGAGCATTGGGGGGTGGAGCCGGACATGCTGCTCTCCGCCAAGGCGCTGTCAGGGGGCTTCGCCCCGGTCGGGGCCGTGGCGATGCGCAAGCCCATCTTCGATTCGCTCTTCAGCAATCTCGTGCGCGCCCCCGTCCACGGATCGACGTTCTCCAAGAACAACCTCGCGATGGCAGCCGGGATCGCGACCCTGGAGGTGATCGCGGAGGAAAACCTGGTGGCCAACGCCGCCAAGCTCGGCGAGGCGCTCCTGGACGACTTCCGGTCCATGGTCGGACGCTACGACTTCGTGAAGGAGGTCCGCGGAAAGGGAATGATGCAGGCCATCGAGTTCGCAGCGCCGGATCGCCGGGCGGCCAGGGCAGCCTGGAGGATGCTCGACTCCGCCCAGAAGGGCCTCTACAGCCAGCTCGTGATCGTGCCACTCTTTCACGAACACCGGATCCTCACCCAGACGGCCGGACACCACCATCCGGTGGTGAAGCTGCTACCCCCCCTCGTGATCGACGAGTCGGACCGTCGCTGGATCGTCGAGGCCATGCACGCCACGATCGCCGACGCCCAGAAGCTGGGCGGCGCCGTCTGGGGCCTGGGCAAGCGTCTGGCAGGTGCCGCACTGCGCACGAAGGCGGGCCGCCGATGAGCCAGGTCTTCGTCACCGGGGCCAACGGGTTCATGGGCTCGCGCATCGTCCGGAACCTGCTGCAGCGCGGTCACGAGGTGACGGCCCTGGTGGGCGCCGACCTCGATCTGGAGAACCTCTCCGGCCTCGACCTGGAGGTACGCGAGCTCGACCTCATAGACGAACGCAGCGTCCTCGAAGCCCTCGAGGGGGGCGAGCTGCTGGTCCACAACGCGGCCTGCTACCGGTTCTGGCACCCCGAGCCGGACCACATCTATCGGGTCAACGTGAATGGCACCCAGCACGTGATGTCGGCCGCGGCCCAACACGGCTACCGGAAGGTCGTCTACACCAGCAGCACGGCCACCCTCACGCCCTCGATCAACCGAGACGTCGAGTCGGAGGAGAGCCTCTTCGATCTGCGGCGCTTCCAGGGTCACTACAAGTGCTCCAAGGTGATCGCCGAGATGGCCGTGCTGCGCGAGATCGCGAAGGGCCTGCCTGTCGTGATCGTCCACCCGACCACCGTCGTCGGGATTGGCGACCGCAGGCCCACGCCGACGGGAGGCCTCATCCTCCACTTCCTGAACGGCATCATGAAGGCCTACGCGGAGACCGTGCTCAACGTGGTCGACGTCGACGACGTCGCCAAGGGCCACCTGCTGGCGCTCGAGAAGGGCACCGTGGGGCACCAGTACATCCTGGGCGGAGAGAACCTCACGATGAGCGAGATCACCCAGATCCTCTCCGCGCTGACCGGCATCGCTCCGCCGCGCGTGAGGCTTCCCCACTGGTTGCTGCTGGCCGCAGGCCATGCCGCGGAGTGGCTGGCCAACCACGTGACCCACCGGACGCCGATCGTCGACGTCGAAGCCTCGCTGCACGCGCTCTCGAACCGGCCCTCGGACTCGGGCAAGGCGGAGAAGGAGCTCGGCTACCAGCCGTGCCGGGCGGATCTCGCGCTCGCCAGATCGGCCCAGTGGTTCATGGACGCAGGAATGTGTCGCAAGTCCATGCGGCGTCGCATCGAGGCCGACGGGCGCCTGCGAGCCTTCCTCGACGCCCACGCAGACGCCTGAGACCCGGAGGGAGAACCCGAAGAGATCCTGAGCTACCCGAGGTCGCGCCTGCCACGCCGTTGCAGCCAGCCGAGCCAGGGCAGCAGCAGGGCCAGCTCGAAGCCGACCCCGCAGCGGCTCTGGCGGGGTCCCTCGTCGCCCCGCCAGGGAGCGTCGACGCAGTCGGGGTCGGGCTCGCCTGGCTCGTCCCCGCCATCCCAATCCAGCCTGCCGTCGCCGTCGTTGTCCAGGTCGTCATCGCAGCGGGGGTTCTCTCGTGCCCACTGGGAGTTTCTGCAGCCGGGGTCGGCCGGGTGATCGACGAGGGCGTCGCCGTCGTTGTCCAGACCGTCGTCGCAGGGAGCGTCGCAGGCGTCCCCTACGCCGTCCGAGTCGGCGTCCGCCTGATCCGGGTTGGGAATGGCGGGACAGTTGTCCACGGGGGTACAGATCGAGTCGTCATCCCCGTCCAGCGCTGCGCCGCAGAGGGTGGGGGTCCACTCGATGTTGTCGATCCTGAGCACCGCTCCATCGACCTCCGCGCGCACCCTCGAGATCGGCGGCCCCGTTCCGAGCGAGACGCGGCCCGGCGCGGCATCGACCTGGGAGCTCCAGAGAGACGCGCCTCCTTCGTCGAACGCGGCAACCTGGATCCAGGCCGACGGTGTCCAGAAGTCGAACGAGACGTCGCTCGCCGGAGGATCGAGGTTCAGCTCGAAGATCGTCGGGCAGCATGCCAGCGCCGCCAGATTGACGTAGAACCCCGAGAGCGGCGGAGCGCTCCCACGGTTGAGGTAGAGGCTGTCGCTGATTCGACCCATCGGGGGCGAAAGGATCGGCGAGATGCGCAGACCGGAAGAGGCGTACTCTTCCACCGCGAGAACGACGGAGGAGGCAGTCGTCGGAAAGGGGGCACCGTCCCCATCGGTCTCGAAGTCGACCCGCCGAGGAGCCTCGGGATCCTCGCAGGAGTCACCCCTGCCGTCGCCATCCGAGTCCCGCTGGTCTCCATTGGGAAGGAAGGGGCAGTTGTCATCGCAGCCGGGCAGCTGTCCACTGGCGCAGGGCGCATCGCCCGGGGTCCCGCTCCCGTCCCCGTCGTCGCAGGAGCCATCTCCGTCGCTGTCCCCGCCCAGGGAGCCCGCGCAGGGGTCGAACACCTCGATCTCGAACTCGAGGGAGCCCTGCATGCCGTGATCGTCCACCAGCTGGAAGGACACCGGCTGGAGGCCGGCAGCGACGGGAACGCCGGTCACGACGACGTGCCAGTCTCCATAGGGATCCGCGTTGAGACTCCGGCCCGTAAAGAGGTAGGTGCTGAGACCCGGCGGAAGCGAAGCACCCGAGAGCGCCAGTGGCCGCACGCCTCCCCGCACGTGGATGTAGGCCCGGTACGCTCGCCCGAGCTGGACGCTGGGCAGTCGGCCCTCGGCCGGATCCAGGTCGTCGGGGCGGCTCTGGTTCTCGAGGCCGATCCGATCCGCCGAGAAGCTCTCGATGGCGACCCGGATGTCGCCGACGTCGAGGGTCTGCCCGGCCTGGAGGGAGAACGCGGACAGAACCCTCGTGGAGAAGCTGTCGGCCTGGATCCGTGCCGGCGAGAGCAGGACTCCCGTGCCGGCGAACGACTTTCCGTCGAGCAGATAGAGGTCGACCATCCCGGGAGGCACTCCCGGAAGCTCGAAGCGCCCCGCTTGACCCTGGGACGCGGTCAGCATCCCCACCAGCGGATCTCCCGTCATCGGATCGACGGCGACGACGTTGATGCCATCGATGGGAAGATCCGTTGCCGCATTCAGTGCGCGACCTTCGAGGGTCCCCGTGACGGCCTGGAGCGGCAGCTGAGCGTTCGGGTAGGCGACCGACACCGCGGCGATGTCATCCTGGGCGATCCCCTCGACCCCCGCTACGGCCCAGTGCATGACCGGGATCCCGGAGCTGAAAAAGCGGGTGCTCACCGTGCTGTGGAGGAATCCCAGGGTGTGTCCGATCTCGTGTGCGGCGACGATGGGGAGGCCAGCGCCCGGGAAGTCGGCGCGCGCGCCGTACCAGGTTCCCGGGTTGCCCTGGCTCGGCAAGCTGGCCCCGCCGAGAACGAGATCGGCGAGGTAGGCCACGATCACCAGCAGCTCCTCCGGCTCCGTCGCGGGCTGCGTCTCACTACGGACCGTGGTCATCTCGAATCGGAGGTGAGAGGTTGCCACGCTCTCCCACATCTGGAGGCCCG
>JBDLIK010000279.1:0-5202 GCA_039714895.1 Myxococcota bacterium
CTTCCCGCTCATCTACCTGGGGCTGCTCCTGCTCGTGGTGGGGCTGACGTTCTTCGCCTTCGGTAACGCCGGCTGAGCAGCCCTCCACGGGAAGCCCGCTTCGTCCGCTTCCCGCGGCCGGCCCCACGGATATACTCCGATCCCTGGCATGCTCTACGTCGTCGCCACGCCCATCGGGAACCTGGGGGACATCTCCCTGCGGGCGATCGAGACCCTGGGAGCGGTGGATCTCGTGGCGAGCGAGGACACGCGCAAGACCGGTCGGTTGCTGCGCCACCTCGGCCTGCACAAGCGCCAGCTCTCCTTCCACGAGCACAACGAGACCGAGGCCGGTGCGCGCATCCTGGCTGCCCTCGAGCGCGGCGAGCGGGTGGCCCTCGTCACCAGCGCCGGCACTCCCGCCATCTCTGATCCAGGATACACGTTGGTGCGTCGAGCGATCGATGCGGGCCTGCCTTTCACGGTGATCCCCGGCCCCAGCGCCGGGATCGCGGCCCTCGTCCTCTCGGGCCTGCCCGTGCACTCCTTCACGTTCCGAGGATTCCCTCCGCGCAAGCCCGGTCCTCGCCGGCGTTTCCTCGAGGTGGATCGCGACTCATCCCACACCCTCGTCTTCTTCGAGAGCCCGCACCGCCTGCGCGCCTTCCTGGAGGACGCGCTCGGGGTCTTCGGGGATCGTCGTGCTGCGCTCGCCAACGACCTCACCAAGCTCCACGAGCGTGTCACCAGGGGCACACTCTCGGAGCTACGGCAGGGGCTCGCCGAGGGGAAGCTGCGCGGGGAGTTCACCGTGGTGGTGGCGGGAGCCGGGTCGCGATGAGTGCTTCGCTCCTGCTGGCTCACGGGTCCCTGCGGCTGCCGACCTTCCTACCGGACGCCACCCGCGCGGTGGTCCGCAGCGTCGATGCGGCCGATCTCGAGTCCTGTGGGGTGCAGGGCCTGGTGATGAACGTATTCCATCTGATGCAACGACCGGGCTCGTCCACCGTGGAGTCCCTCGGCGGCCTGCACCGCCTCGCCGGCTGGTCCCGGCCCATCCTCACCGACTCGGGCGGCTTCCAGGCCTTCTCGGTGCTGCGGGAGGATCCTCGTGCCGGCAGCCTCACCGACGACGGCATCGCCTGGCGCGGAGCCGGGGGCCGTCGTTTCCGGCTGACCCCGGAGAAGAGCATCACGCTCCAGCTGCGCTACGGCGCTGACGCCGTGATGTGCCTCGACGATTGCACCCATCCCGACGATCCCGAGGAGCGGCAGGCGCTCGCCGTGAAGCGCAGCGTGGAGTGGGCCCGGCGGGCGCGCCGTGCCTTCGACGAGCATCCGGCCCTGCGGGATCGGCCGCTCGAGCAGCGACCGCGGCTGTTCGCGGTGGTCCAGGGCGGGACCTCTCGGGAGCTGCGGGCTCGCTGCGCCGCGGAGCTCCTCGAGATCGGGTTCGATGGATTGGGGTTCGGCGGCTGGCCCCTGGACAGCGAGGGTCGGCTCCTCCTCGACACCCTCGCGCAGCTGCGCGAGCTCGTCCCCGCGCCGATTCCCCTCCACGCCCTGGGAGTGGGTCATCCGGAGTCGGTGCGGGCCTGCGCGGCGCTCGGCTACGGACTCTTCGACAGCGCCCTGCCCACCCGCGACGCCCGTCGGGGCCGCCTGTACGCCTTCCGCTGCGATCCGACGAGCCTTCCGCAGGACCCGCAGACCCCGTGGTTCTCCCGCTGCTTCGTGGGAGACGCGCGCTACGTGAAGGCCGATCGTCCGGTATCGGAGTTCTGCGACGCCCTCTGCTGCCGCCGCTACAGCGTCGCCTACCTGCACCACCTCCACGAGATTCGCGACGGTCTCTACGGACGGCTGGCGACCCTCCACAACCTCCGCTTCATGGCCCAGCTGCTCGAGGACCTGCAGGGTGCCTGAGGCGGAGGGCGCCGACCCGCTCGAAGGTCTCGTGGAGCAGGTGCTGGCCAGTCGCAAGTACCGCCGTCTGCTCCCGGAGTTCGTGGCTGGCGTGGGAAGTCGGGAGCTCTCCCGCGCCCGTCGCCCCGCAGATGCGGTGCGAGCCACCCGCAGCCGGCTGCACCAGAGTGTCGGCGCCTTCCGGAAGGGGGCTTCCTACACAGAGATGGCGGGTGAGCTCTCACGGGCCGCCGGCATGGGCCAGCTTCGCGAGGTGGCATCGCGTGCGATGCGGTTCCATGCGTCCACCGAGGAGCGGTTTCCCATCCTCGAGGCCTTCTACGCCCGCGTCTTCGACGGTCGCCCGGTCCGGCGGGTGCTCGATCTGGCGTGTGGGCTGCACCCGCTGGGCATCCCCTGGATGCCCGTCGCTCGGGACCTCGAGTACCTCGCCTGCGACGTGGACCTCGAGATCCTCGAGCTCGTGAACGGCTTCCTCGGGGCGGCCGGAGTCTCGGGGCGCGCCTTTGCCTGGGACCTGCTGCGTGGGGCACCCGAGGAGACCGCGGATGTCGCCTTCCTGCTCAAGTCCCTGCCATGCCTCGAACGTCTCGCAGCGGGCGCGGGGCTGCGCGTGCTCCGGGAGGTGCGTGCCCCCCTCGTCTTCGTGTCCTTCCCCAGCGCGGGCCTCAGCGGTCGCCGCCGCGGCATGGGCGCCCACCACGGAGCGGCCTTTCGCGAGCGGGTGGCCGGGGAGCCCTGGCGGGTCGAGGCCTTCGAGCTGCCCGGAGAGCTCGTCTTCCGGGTGGAGAAGTCGGGGGCTGGATGACGCCAGCTCCCAAAGGGGGTTCCCCTTGGCGCTTCCATCGGCCAGAATACAGCGTTCACCGTCCATCGCCCCTGGGGGAAACGGGTGGTCTCCGACGGTGGGGGACAATCTTGTCATCGCTGCGGATTCTCGTGCTGCTCCTGCTGGGGTTGGTCTCGTTTGCCACGGCTCCTGCCGGTGCCGGCAGACCCGGAGGCCTCCCGCCCGGCCTCGCCAAGCGCGTGGCTTCCGAGGGCAGCGTGTCGGTGATCGTCCGCCTCGACGCTCCCTTCGTGGCCGAGGGGGCGATCGCCCCTCAGGCGGCGGCGGCCCAGCGCGCCGGCATCGCCCACGCGCGCGCGGCGCTTGCGGGCGACCTCGGCGCTGCGTCGTATCGGGTGCGCCGCATCTATGAGGGGCTCCCCTTCGTCGCGCTGGACGTGGGCCCTGCCGCCCTCGCCGCGCTCGAGCGCTCGGGATGGGTGACCCAGGTGGAGGAGGACGAGCTCCACCGCCTGGTTCTCGACGCGAGCGTTCCCCTCGTCCAGGGCGACCAGGCGACGGCGCTGGGCTGGGACGGTACGGGCCAGGTGGTGGTGGTGATCGACACCGGCGTCGACGGCGCGCACCCGAACCTGGCCGGAAAGCTCGTCGACGAGGCCTGCTTCGCGCTGGGCTCAGGGGGTCCCAGTGGAGACTGCCCGAACGGGTCCGAGAGCCAGTTCGGGTCGGGTGCCGGTATCTACTGCACCTTCACGAGCGAGTGCTTCCACGGCACCCACGTGGCCGGGATCGCGGTGGGGGACGGTCCCCAGTATTCGGGGGTGGCGCGAGGGGCGAACCTGATCTCCATCCAGGTCGCCACCGAGGTCACCGGAGCGGCGGCGTGCAGCCCGGACCCCTCGCCCTGCGCCCGGGTGTACGAGTCCGACCAGATCGCCGCCTTCCAGTACGTCTACAACACCCTGCGCTTGTCCCACACCATCGCAGCGGTGAACCTGAGCGTGAGCGGAGGCACGTTCACCTCCCAGGCCAGCTGCGACGCAGCGAATGCGGGAATGAAGTCGGCCATCGACAACCTGCGCTCGGTGGACATCCCCAGCGTGGTCGCGTCGGGCAACAGCGGCTCGAGCAACGCCATCGGCGAGCCGGCCTGCATCTCGTCGGCGGTGAGCGTCGGTGCCACGACCAATGGCGACTCCGCCCCCCTTCCGCCGGCCCCCCGCTTCGTGGCCAACTTCTCGAACTACGCGGACTTCCTCTCCTTGTGGGCGCCCGGGATCAACATCACCGCGCCTCTCTACCAGAGCAGCAGCTACCTGACCCGGAGTGGCACCTCCATGGCGACGCCGCACGTGGCGGGTGCCTGGGCGATCCTGCGGCAGGCCGCGCCGGGCGTGAGCGTGGATGCCGCGCTGCTGGCGCTCCAGCAGACCGGCGAAACCGTCCTGGAATCGAACGGAGACCCGAACGGCGACACCACGCTCATCCACACGCTCGACGCCGTCCTGGAGCTCACCCCCGACTGCGACGACGGCGTGGACAACGACGGCGATGGCTTCGTGGACCACGGCGCCGATCCGGGCTGCGACGATGCCGCGGACGCCTCGGAGCGCTCGGCGTCCCTCGAGTGCGACGACGGCCTCGACAACGAGCCGGTCCCGGATGGTCTCATCGACTACGTTCCCGACGCGGATGGCGATGGAGTGGGGGAGGGGGATCCTGCCTGCAACGCGCCCACCGCCGCCTCCGAGGACCGGGAGTGCCAGGACGGAGCCGACAACGATTCCGACGGGCTGCGCGACTGGGACGGCGGCGTCTCCATCTGGGGCGTCGGACATGCCAACGTGACCGCGCCGGACCCGCACTGCACCTTTCCGTGGCGGAACCGGGAGACCCCGACAAGCCCCCGCTGTGGCCTCGGCTTCGAGTTCGCGGTCCTGCTGGCGCCACTCGCCTGGCGTCGTGGGCGCCGCCGCGCCCGCGCCTCGGACGGCTAGGCCACCGGGGGTGCCCGAAGATCCGGACCGGCCGAGCGCTGCCGCGGCCGGTCTGCCTTCGAGCCGATGACCGCGAAGCGGACTTCCCTGCTGGTGCTCGGGTTCGGCCTGCTGCTGCTCGGCCTCCACGCCGGCGACGCGGTCGAAGGGAACGACTTCGGCGCCTACTACGCCGCCGGGCGAGCCGTGCTGGAGGGCGAATCGATCTACAGCGTCGCCAGCGACGAGGGGCGCATGTACAAGTACCCCCCGGCGCTCGCGATCCTGATCGCTCCGCTGTCTGCGCTGCCGGAATCCGTCGCGGCGGTGATCTGGGTGGCGGCCGCGGTGAGCCTGACGTTCCTGAGCGCGTTCCTCTGCGGCCGCATCGCCGGCCATGCCCTGGGGGTGAAGCGGACGGGGCTGGTCGCAGCGGCGAGCTTCCTCTGCGTCGCCCGACCGATCGACTCCGATCTCGGGAACGGTCAGGCGAACTACCTGGTCCTGTTCTTCATCGCGCACGAACGACCA
>JBDLIK010000280.1:0-5195 GCA_039714895.1 Myxococcota bacterium
AGATCCATGTTGCGGTAGTGGGCGACGCCCGCGCGCAGGTGCAACTTCGCCACGGTCGCCGGCGCCGGAGGCTCGAGGCGGGCGGCGGCTGCTGCTGCGGCTGCGTAGAAGCGGGCAGCATCCCGCCAGGCGCAGCGGCCGAAGCTCAGATCGCCCGCCAGCTCGGCGAAGCGTGTGCCCTGGTCGGGGGGCGTGAGGGAGCCCGCGCGCACCAGGTGGTGACCGATCTCGAGCGCGCGCTCGGACGCCCCGGCCGGGTACTGCGCCTGGAGGTGCGCCGCGATCCGCCGGTGCACGCGCTGACGGCGCGCCGGGTTCGGCATCCCGTAGAAGACGTGGCGGACCAGGGGGTGGCGGAAGTGGAAGGTCTCGTCCCGCCAGAGCAGCAGGTGGGCGGCCGCCGCCTCCTCCAGATCGTCGAGCAGGTCGTCCTCCTCCCGCTTCGTGAGCGCCGTGAGGATGGGGAGGGTGAAGTGGTCACCGAGGCAGGCGGCGAGCGCGAGAAGCTCGCGGCACTGCCGGCTCACCGTCCCCGCGCGCGCCTCGAGCGCGCTCAGAAGGTCTCGGGGCAGCTCGAGATCGTCGACGTCTCGTCCGAGGACGACGAAGCCGCCCTGCTCGCTGAGAGCCTCCTGATCGACCAGATGGTCGACGACCTCCTGGATGAACAGCGGGTTGCCGCGGGTCAGCGTCCGGAGCTCGTTCACCAGGTGACGCGCCGGTGGGGCCGAGATCAGGCCCGCGACGAGCTCGCTCACCTCGTCCTCGCCGAGCCCGCGCAGCGCGAGCGAGGTGCAGAGGTCCTCCCGCTCGATGCGCGCGATGGCGCGCTCCAGCAGGCCATCGGGCTCGGGAGGCCGAGAGGACGCCACGACCAGGAGGGGGATCCGCTCGCGCCGCATGGCGTCGGCCACCGCAAAGACCAGGTGCAGGAGCTGCTCGATCGTCGAACCGTCGGCCCAGTGCAGATCGTCGAGCACCAGCAGAGTCGGGCGGATCCGGGCCAGATCGACGGTCGCCCGGGAGACGCTTGTGAACAGCGTCATGCGGCCGGCTCGGCCGCCCCGACCGTGCTCCAGCTCCTCTTCGAAGCCGGACCACGACTCTCCCCTCAACAGGGCCTCGATGCGCTCGGCATCCGGGCCGAGCACCCGCTGGACGACCTCGGGGACCTCGGAGATCTGGCTCCTCAGCACGTCGAGGAAGGGCAGATAGGGGAACGAGAGGTCCTCGTGCGCGCGGCCGCGGCAGACGTGGAAGTGCTCCGAGGCAGCTCGGGATTCGAGCTCGTGGAGCAGGCGGGTCTTGCCCTGCCCGGCATCCCCCGAGAGCAGCACGACCCCGGGCTTCCCGGTGAGCGCGTCGTGTAGACAGCCCTCGAGAAGCTCGAGATCGGCCTGCCGGCCCACGAACGACGGCGTGGAGCGGAATCGAGTATCTCGGATGAGGGGTGCGTCCCCGTCGACGCGCACGGATACCCCTAGTGCTCCCCCGGGAGGTCTACCTTAGGGACCCGGCGACCACGCAGTCAACGAGAAAAGCCGGGCCTCGAGAGGCCTCGATCGGCCGTCCCGGCTCCCTCAGCACGACGTGCACTCCACGCCCGCCGCCGTCTCGACCCTGAGCCAGATACGATTCTTGAGGGGCTTGGCGAGCTCCGCCGAGGCATCGAAGCGCTCCAAGGGACACTCCCACCAGCCCTGGATGGGGAGGCCCTTGTTCTTGGCCAGCCAGGCGGCGCGTCGGATCTCGACGTCGAGCTTCTCGTTCCAGCCGTCACGCTGGGGATACTGGTCGCAGGGCCACCAGCCGTTCTTCTCGTCCAGCCAGAGCGTCTTGAGGAAGTACACCTCGCTGATGGCCTTGGTCCCGGCCGGGCACTCCCAGCAGGGCCTTTTGCTGATGATGCGGAGATCGATCCCGGCATCCACCCAGCTCTCGTGGTCCTTCAAGGCATCGAAGAGCTCGTCGCGGTGATCGGCGGTCTGCGTGAACTGCCACAGCTGATCGAAGATGGGGCAGGTGGAGATCGGGTCCGGCATCTGGGGCATGGTGCGCTCCCTTCAGGCTCACCCCCCCGCGACGCCGTTTCCAACGTCGGGTGCTGCAGTTATACAACGGAGATGCAGTCGGGGTAAACCCGGGCCGCCCGGCTAGGGCGCCGTCGGGGCCCGACCGTCCGGCTCCGGTCCCCGGGAGAGCCGGCCTGAACACCGTTCAGGATCGACTGTCCGACGACACCCTCCACCTCCACGCCGTCCGTCCACGGCGGCCATGAGGACGATCCGACGCTCACCCACCCGCCCGGCGGACCATCCTCTCAATCCGCGTGACGATCTCCGAAGTGGCGCCGGTGAGGGCGATCGCGCAGATCCGCAAAGGCTTCCCGACATCCTTCCGAGAGCTTCTCGCGCTGCTCGAACATGCAGCGCCGGCGAGCCCAACGGCCGTCGGCATCCGAGCAGAGGGCTTCGGCGTCGGCCTCGCACGCCTCGGCGACCTCTTCCCGGCTCGGGTGGTGCCGATACTCCTTCCGCAGCTCGACGAGCTTCGCGCGCTGCTCGGGGGAGAGGCGAGCGCGGATGCGCAGCATGGTGGCAAGCCGGTTCTTATGGAGCTCGGTCTCCAGCCCGCCGATGGCGTCGGCCTGGGCCATCACCGCTGACTCGTCCGGATCCTCCGCCTCCAGGAGCCCGCGCATCTCGCGGTGGAGATCGCGCACTTCGCCGCGCAGCTCGCGATTCGTCTCGCGCGACTCCTCGACCAGGCCGCGGATCTCCTCCCGGGTCTCGTCGTCGAGCCCGAGCCGCTCGGCGTGCTCCTCGAGGAAGCGGTGGCGATCCGATGCGAAGGCCGGCCGTGCGCCAGCGGCGACCGGGAGGGCCAGGCTGGCCAGGAAGATCAGGCAAAAACCGATGATGGGGCCGGTGCGCATGGGAGCTCTCCTTCGTCGATGCCCTTTCGAGCCCCGAGGCCGCCGGTCGGGTTACGACTCGAGGAACACGCTGGCGATGGCCAGGTAGTCGTCGGGGAGGTAATCGCCCTCGTCCGAATCTTCGGAAGGGCTCACATCACTCGAGAGCAGGAGCTCGACCTCCCAGGCGCCATCGGCCACCTCGACCCGTGGAGCCTCGGACGCGGTCCAGACTCCCACGGCCAGCAGCAGCGCTGCCCCGACCCCGACCAGCGCCGGCGCGAGCCCCCGCCCGCGGCGGGGGGCCTCCAGGCGCTGCCGCAGCGCCTCGTCGAATGCTGCGCGTCGAGCCGGCGTCGACTCGGGCGGCGCGTAGTGCCGGGCCACTCTCTCGACGAAGAGGCGCTCGTCGCGCCCTCGTCCGAGGCGGTCTCCTCCATCGCTCATGACTCCATCCTTCCTTCCGCATCCCTGTCGTCGTCCTCGGACTCCCGCAGATCCCTCAGCTCCCGGCGCAGCGTGCGCAGGGCACGGTGCAGGTGGCTCTTCACGGTGCCCTCGGGCTTGTCGAGAAACTCGGCGGTCTCGCGCACCGTGAACCCCTCGAGGTGCACGAGCACGAAGGCCTCGCGTTGCCGCTGCGAGAGTCGCGAGAGTGCGTCGGCGATGCGGCGGCGGAGGGCCGGGTCGCCGCGGGCCGGCATGCGAGGAGGCTGCACCTCGCTCCGCGAAAGCGCCTGCCAGCGCTCGCGCACTCCGCGCCAGCGGCGGTGACGGGCCGCCTCCCGGACCAGGATCCGGTAGAACCAGGTTCCCAGGCTCGACTCGGCGCGAAAGCGGCCCAGGGCCCGGTAGGCCCGAACGAAGGCCTCCTGGGTCACGTCTTCGGCGGCATCCGCGTCCCCGTCCACCAGGCGCCACGCCAGACGCAGTGCCCGATCGCGATGGGACGCCACGAACGCCACGAAGGTCGCCTCCCGCTGCGCTGAAGCAGCGGAAGTCTCGAGAGAAACGGCGCCCGCCATCTACCACCTGCTCGGTCTGCCCCTTTGGACACGCAGGGGCGCGAATCGGTTTACCCCGGAGATGGGGATCTGTCGCCCGCCGCCCCAGGCTGCGCGATACTGCTCCCTCATGACGGCCCCCATCTCGGTACAGCTCTACACCTTGCGTCACGAGGCCGAACGGGACTTCGCGGACGTGCTCGCGCGCCTCGGAAAGCTCGGCTTCGCGGGCGTCGAGACCGCCGGACTCCACGACCTCTCCCCCACCGAGCTCCGACGCTGCGTGGCGGATGCCGGCATGGTGGTGAGCGCCGCTCACGTTCCGCTCCCCACCGCCGAGAGCGCCGAGCAGATCCTCGACGAGCAGGAAGAGATCGGCAACCGCGATCTGGTCGTCGCCTTCCTGCCCCCGGAACGCTTCGCGGACGCGGCGGGCGTGGCTCGCGTAGCCGACGAGCTGAACGAGGCCCTCGAGCGGGTGCGTGCACGCGGCATGGGGCTCGGCTACCACAACCATTGGTGGGAGTTCCAGCACATCGAGGGAGAGACCGCCCACGCACGCCTGTTCCGGCACCTCGACCCCGAGGTCTTCGCCGAGGTGGACACCTACTGGGCCCAGGTGGGCGGCGTAGACCCGGCCAAGGCCGTGGCGGAGCTCGGCGCGCGGGCGCGCATGCTGCATCTGAAGGACGGCCCCGCGGAGGACCCGAAGGCTCCGATGACTGCGCTGGGCGAAGGGGCGCTGGACGTGCCGGCCATCGCGCTAGCCAGCCGCGCCGAGTGGCACGTGGTGGAGCTCGATCGCTGCGCGACCGACGTCTTCGAGGCGGTGGAGAAGAGCTACTGCTACCTGACCGGCGCGGGACTCGCCCGTGGGCGCACGTGAGCGAGGGCCCCCGCATCGGCATCGTGGGCTGCGGAGTGATCGCGCGCGCCTACGCGCAGAAGCTGCAGACCCTGCCCTACCTCGAGCTCGACGCCTGCGCGGACCTCGTGCCCGAGAAGGCTCGGGAGCTCGCCGCCGCCCACGCCATTCCCCGAGCTCTGGGCGTGAACGCACTCCTCTCGGACTCGGACCTCGACGTGATCGTCAACCTCACCATCCCCTCGGCCCACAGCGAGGTGAGCCGTGCCGCCCTCGAAGCCGGAAAGTCGGTCTACAGCGAGAAGCCCCTGGGTCTCGAGCTCACCGAGGGGCGCCACCTGCTCGAAGCCGCCGCCAAGCAGGGCGTGCGCCTCGGCTGTGCACCCGACACCTTCCTCGGCGCAGGCCTCCA
>JBDLIK010000281.1:0-5192 GCA_039714895.1 Myxococcota bacterium
GAGGAGGAGGCGGCGGCGCTCGGGACCGGCGCCGACGAGCGGGCGGCTTCCCTGCGGAGCCTCGAGGCTCCGGACTTCGTGCTCCCGGACCTCGAAGGGCACGCGCATCGCCTCTCGGAGCATCGGGGCAAGAAGGTGCTGCTCGTCGCCTACGCGTCCTGGTGAGGCTGCCGGGAGGACCTGCCGGTCTGGCAGGCGCTGTACCAGGAGCTCGGTGAGAGCGGCTTCGTCCCGATCACGGTGGCACTCGATCGCGCAGACGACGCCAGGCCCTTCATCGAGCGTGCCAGCCCCACGCATCCCAGCCTGATCGACGAGGAGCATCGGCTCGCCGAGCTCTTCCACATCGTGAACGTGCCCACGATGATCTGGATCGACGAGCGGGGGCTCGTCTGCCGGCCGCACGATGCGCAGTTCGGCACCGACACCTTCACCCAGTTCCACGGCAAACGTTCGGGCCCCTATCTCGACCTGATCCGCGCCTGGGTCACCGAGGGGGAAGGGTCGCTGGCTCCCGAGGAGGTGCGTCGCCACCAGCCCGCCCCCACGCCGAAGACCCAGCAGGCCCGGGCGGCGCGTACCCTGGCCTGGCATCTCCACCAGCAAGGCCGGGGCGAGGCCGCGGCGCGCCACTTCGCTCGGGCGGCAGAGCTGGCACCCGGGGATTGGACGATCCGGCGAGGCTCCATGCCGATCCTGGGCGGCAATCCCTTCGGGCCGGAGTTCTTCGAGCTGGCGGGCGAGGGCGTCCCCGAGTACCCCATGGAGGCGATCACGCCCACGCGCGTTTAGGCGACCTCGGGTGACACCGAGAAGAGGAGACCCCCCGATGAACCTCGACCTCGACGAAGCCGCCCTGCTGCGCGAGCTCACCCCCGCGCTCGATGCTCCCCGCTTCCGGCAGGGCATCACCACGCTCAGCAACGACCCCTTCTTCGTCGCCTACTTCCTGGTGAGCGTGAGCCAGGGAGAGGCCCTCGGCGAGAAGGCCGTGGCCCTCATCGGCCAGGAGGAGATCGCGCGTCTTCTCGAGGGCCTCGAACGGCAGCAGCGCGAGGAGTGCAGCCACAAGGAGCGCACCCTCGACGTGGCCCTCGAGCTCTTCCCCGAGTCCTTCGACGGCGGGCGCTATCGCTATGGCGATGCGCTCGGCGGGCAGCCCTACTACCTGTCGGTGCTCGAGGCCAACCGCCGCCGCCTGAAGGACCTCGGCCGCTACTCGCGCCTCGCCCTCTACCTCACCACGACCTTCGGGTACGAGATCATGGTGATGCTCCTGTATCGCGCCGTGGCCGACGCGATGGAACGCTCGCAGCTCGCGGGTCCCGTCCGGGAGAAGGTGGGCGCCGTGCTGCGCAGCATCCTCGAGGAAGAGGCCACCCATCTCGGGGTGATCGATCAGCACAACGCGCTGCTCGCCGCTTCGCGCCAGGGCCTCTCGGCGGAGGCCGGCACGCTCCTCGACTCGCTGGCGTGCCTCGAGGCAGCAGACTATCGGCAGCCCGCACAGGATTCGGTCGCGCAGGTGGTGAGGACGATGGAAGACTACGCAGAGCCGGTCCGGCATCGCGCGGCCATCGAGGCCGGCGCGGTGGCGAGGGAGTAGGATGCTCGACTTCAGCTTCAGCCCCGTCCAGGAGGAGTACCGCAAGCAGCTGCGCGAATTCGCGCTCCGCGAGCTGCTCCCTCACTACCAGGAGAACGACGAGGCGGGCCGCTATCCCGCCGAGCAGATCCGGCGCATCATTCGTCTGGGCGACGACTTCTGGAAGGGGAGGGAGGACGAGCGGGACCTGATCGCCGTCGGCATCACCGCGGAGGAGGTGGCCCGCGGCGACTTCAACTGCGTGCTGCCGAGTCTCGGGGCCCCCTATCAGAGCCAGTTCTTCGCCGACCTCTCCCCGGAGCAGAAGCAGCGCTGGCTCCCGGACCTCCTCGGCGCAGAGAAGGTGGTGGCGCTGTGCATCACCGAGCCCGCTGCCGGCTCCGACATGGGCCGGATGGAAGCAAGCGCGCAGTGGCGCGGAGACCACTGGCGGATCGACGGCGTGAAGAACTCGGTGAGCTTCCTGAACGCCGACGTCTTCTACGTGTTCGCCCGCACCGACCCGGAGGCCAGCGGCTGGAAGGGAATCTCCGCCTTCCTGCTGCCCCGGGACACACCGGGCATGAGCTTCGAGGAGCACGCCGACCTCGGCTGCCGGGCGATCCCGCGCGGAATCGTGCGCTTCGAGGGCGTCGAGGCCTCCCCCGACTCCATCGTCGGCGAGCCGGGCGGCGCGTTCCTGCGCATCAGCCGCTTCTTCGACGTGAACCGCGCGGTGATTGGCCTCAAGTGCATCGGCGCAGCGCTCCAGACCGTGGAGGAGACGGTGGGCCACGCCCGGGAGCGCGTCGTCTTCGGCGCGCCCATGGCGGCCCACCAGGCGGTCACCTTCCCCCTCGCCGAGGCCGCCACCCATCTCGAGCTCGCGCGCTGGCAGTGCTACCGCGTGCTGTGGATGCGCCAGCAGGGAATCCCCTGCCAACGCGAAGGGGCCATGATCAAGTGGTGGGCTCCCAAGATGGCGGCCGAGGTGATCCACAAGTGCCTGCTATTCCACGGTCACCGCGGCTTCAGCCGCGAGCTTCCCATCCAGCAGCGGCTGCGCGACGTGATCGGCTGGCAGATCGGCGACGGCTCCGAGGAGGTGATGAAGCTCATCATCGTCCGGGCGCTGTTCGCGGGAGGCCGGAGCGAAGCGAGGTAGAATCCCCGACGAGGGGAACTCGGCCCGACCATGGACCACACAAGGCAGGTGGAGCTCGCACGTAGGATCCTGGAGGCTCGCGAGGCCGGCGGACACGCGCCCAGCGGCCCGGCGCCCGTGCAGAACCCGGTCGCCGACTACACGGACGGCGAGCAGCTCGCCCTCGAGCGCGATCAGCTGTTCCGACGAGCAGCGATCTTCGCGGGGCTGCGCGCGGATGCGCCCGAGCCCGGCAGCTACTTCACGCTCGACGTGGTCGGTCTCTCGCTGCTGCTCGTGCGCGGTCTCTCGGGGGAGCTCCGTGCCTTCCAGAACCTGTGCCGCCACCGCGGTGCAGCGCTCGTAGAGGGGCGAGGCCGGGCCGGATCCCACCTCGTCTGCCCCTACCACGGCTGGAGCTACGAGCTCGACGGCCGGTTGGCTGCGATGAGCGAGCGCTGGGCCTTCGAGGGGACCCTTCCCTGCGGGCGGGGTCTCATCACCCTGCCGGTGGCGGAGCAGGACGGCATGATCTGGGTGCGCCCGATCCCCGGCGATCCCATCGACCTCCCTGGGCTGCTCGCCGGAGCGGGGCTCGAGCTCGCGGGCTTCGGGTTCGGGTCCTACCAGCGTTTCGAGAGCGTCGAGCTGCGCCAGCGGATGAACTGGAAGCTGGTCATGGACACGTTCATGGAGCAGTACCACCTCCCGGTTCTGCACTGCGACTCGCTGGCGCCCATGTTCCTGGGCACCCTCGCCCTCTACGACGCCTTCGGAGATCACGGCAGGCTCGTCGCCGTGCGTCGATCGATCGCCGAGCTTGAGACGGTCCCCGAGGCGGATTGGAGCGTCCTGCCCCACACCACGCTGCTGTACTTCCTCTTCCCCAACACCGTCCTCATCTACCAGCAGGATCACGTCCAGTCCTGGCAGGTCTTTCCCGGCGAGTCCGTGGAAGAGGCGCGCATGCTCGTCACCCTCTACGTCCCCGAGCCGCAAGACTCCCGGAATGCTCGTTCCCACTTCGCGCGCAACCTGAAGCTCCTGGTCGACGTGACCACCCAGGAGGACTTCGCCCTCGGCGAGCGAATGCAGCGTGGCTACGAGAACGGCTGCCAGCGGGGCGTCATCTTCGGCCGCAACGAGGTGGCCCTCGCCCACTATCACCGGACGATCCGCCGTCGGATCGGTCTCCCGGAGGATTCCTAGGAGGATCCCATGCACGTGGGAATCGGCGTCTTCTTCCAGAATCTCGGCCGCACCCGTAGCGATGGCGAGGTCTACGCCCACGAGCTCTCCCTGGCGGACCTCGCCGAGCCCCTGGGCTTCGACTCGGTGTGGGCCGCGGAGCACCACTTCACGGACTACACCATGTGCCCCAACGTGCTGCAGTTCCTCACCTGGGTGGGTGCACGCACCCAGCGGGTGGGCCTCGGTGCCATGGTGGTGGTGCTCCCCTGGCACGATCCGGTGCGGGTGGCCGAAGGCTACACGGTGCTCGACCACCTCTCCGGTGGCAGGGCCCTGCTGGGCATCGGGCGGGGGCTGGCGCGCTGCGAGTTCGAAGGCTTCCGGGGGTCCATGCCGGAGTCGCGACCGCGCTTCGTGGAGTACGCCGAGGCCATCCTGACGGCGCTGGAGACCGGTCACCTCGAGTACCAGGGGGTGCACTACCGCCAGCCCCGGGTGGCAATCCGTCCCTTCCCGATGAAGAGCTTCCGGGGGCGAGCCTGGGCATCGGCGGTCTCGCCGCAATCGGCGGAGGTGATGGCCCGGCTCGGGGTCGGAATCATGATCATCGCCCAGAAGCCCTGGGAGGCGGCGCTCGAGGAGCTCGGCGAGTACCGCCGCATCTACCGCGAGGTGAACGCCGCCGAAGCCCCCAGACCGCTGCTCGCCAGCTTCGTGGCCGTCCACGAGAGCGAGCAGGGCGCGCGCGAGATGTACGAGCGCTACATCCTGCGCTACTGCGCCTCCACCCTCGAGCACTACGAATTCGCCAACGCAGGGCTCGCCGACATCCCTGGCTACGAGTACTACGGACGCCTCGCCGCGCGGATCGAGAAACACGGGCCGGACCAGTTTGCGCGCTTCCTGGCGGATCTTCAGGTGTGGGGTACGCCCGACCAGGTCGCCGAGCAGATGCTCGAGCACCAACGCATGCTCGACAGCGCCGGCGTCATCGGCATCTTCAGCTACGGGGGCATGCCCGACGACGTTGCCAAGGCGAACCTCCAGCTCTTCTCGGAGCAGGTGCTTCCCAGGCTGCACGCCCACGACCCCCGCGGCGCCGGGTTCGGAGCCGATCCGCCGGCGTTGCGGCTCGGCGGCCTGGACTGAACGGATCCCCCGCCCAGGAGCTCGCCCCAAGAAGATCACAGAATGCAAGCGCCGACAGGCACGCGCAGCCCTCTTGGCGGGCGTCCGCATCGCTCGGGCCTCGGCCCGGGGATCGCGATACCC
>JBDLIK010000282.1:0-5159 GCA_039714895.1 Myxococcota bacterium
GCTGGGGCTGTCGCTGTCCCACGGCATCGTGGAGCGCCACCAGGGGAACATGCGGGTGACGTCGCGGCCGGGCCGCGGCACCACCTTCGTGATCGAGCTACCCAGGAACGCCCAGCCAGAAGAAGAGACGGCCGCGTAGGCGCGCGCTGCGCTAGGCTGCCGGCTCCATCCGCAAGGAGCCCCCCATGCGTCTCGGCCTCACCGCGGGCTACTCCGGTGCCCAGCTCAGCGTCAACATGGATCTCATCCTGGAGGCGGAGCGTCTCGGCTTCGACTCGGTCTGGACCGCGGAGGCCTACGGGTCCGACGCCATCTCGCCCCTGGCCTGGATCGCCGCCGGCACCTCCAGGATCCGACTCGGCACCGCCATCATGCAGATGCCAGCACGTACACCGGCGATGACCGCCATGACGGCCATGAGCCTCGATTCCCTGTCCGGGGGGCGCTTCATCCTCGGGCTCGGGCCCTCGGGCCCGCAGGTGGTGGAGGGCTGGCACGGGGTTGCCTACGGCAAGCCGCTGACCCGGACCCGCGAGTACGTCTCCATCGTGCGCCAGATCCTCCGGCGCGAAGCTCCGCTCGAGCACAAGGGCGAGGAGTATCAGATCCCCTACGCGGGGGCGGGCGCCACCGGGCTCGGAAAGCCGCTCAAGAGCATTCTCCACGGCCGTCCCGAGCTCGAGATCTACACCGCCTCCATCGGTCCCGCGGGCATCGCCTGCAGCGCCGAGGTGGCCGACGGCCTGATCCCGGTCTGGATGAACCCGGAACGCTTCGACCTGCTCGAGCCCCATCTCGAGAAGGGCTTCGCGAAGGCTGGAGGGGGCAAGAGCCTCGCGGGCTTCGACGTCGCTCCCTTCGTCACCTGCGTGATGGGCGACGACGTCGACCGCTGCCGGATGCCCGTGAAGGGCATGCTCTCGCTCTACATCGGCGGGATGGGCGCCCGGGGCAAGAACTTCTACAACGACTACGCGAAGCGACTCGGCTACGAGTCGGCCGCCAAGGAGATCCAGGACCTCTATCTGGACGGGAAGAAGGCCGAGGCCATGGCCGCCGTCCCCGACCAGCTGGCGGATGACATCGCCCTGCTCGGTCCGAAGGAACGCATCGTCGAGCGACTCCAGGCGTGGAAGGCCTCTCCTGTGTCCACCCTGCTGATCGGCGGCGGCCAGCCGGAGGCGCTGCGCGTCCTGGCGGAAGCGTGCCTGTAGGATCCCGCCCAACGAGCCCCGACGTGACGGACCGAAGCGCCGAGCGCGCGCGCATCGTCGAGCTCGACAAGCATCGGGTCTGGCACCCCTATACGGCCATGGACCTCTACCGCGCGACGGTGGACCCGATCGTGGCCGTGCGCGCCACCGGATCGCGCATCGAGGATGCCGACGGCAGCTCCTACGTCGATGCCAATGCTTCCTGGTGGGTGGCCGCCCTGGGCCACGATCACCCCCGCCTGGTGGCAGCGCTCAAGCGCCAGGCGGACGAGCTCTGCCACGTCCCGCTGGCCGGGATCACCCATTCCGGCGCCGCCGAGCTCGGCGAGGCGCTCTGCCGCAGCGCACCCACGGGCCTCGACCACGTCTTCTACAGCGACGACGGATCGACGGCGGTGGAGGTCGCCCTCAAGCTCTCGCTCCAATACTGGGCGCAGAACGGGCGGCCGGGGCGCGCGACCTTCGTGGCCCTCGAAGGCGGATTCCACGGCGAGACCCTCGGGGTCACCGCCCTCGGCGGGGTGGAGGCGTTCCGACGACCCTTCGCGAGGGCCCTGCCGTCCTGCCTGCACGTGCCCTCCCCGGCCGACGGTCTCGAGGCGGCGGTGGCGGCGCTGCGGACGCTGCTTGCCCGGCGCGCCGACGAGATCGCCGCGCTGGTGGTGGAGCCCATGGTCCAGGGCGCCGCCGGGATGCGCATCTACGAGGCGGAGTACCTGCGGGCCGTCCGTGAGCTCTGTGATGCCTACGATGTCTTCCTGGTGTGTGACGAGGTCTTTACGGGCTACGGCCGGACCGGTCCCATGTGGGCCTGCGAGCACGCCGGCATCGCGCCGGACCTCCTGTGTAGCGCCAAGGGACTCACCGGCGGGATGCTTCCGATGGGCGCGACGCTCGCGAACGATCGCCTCTTCGACGGCTTCCTCGAGGACTCCGATCGCGCCTTCCTCTACGGTCACTCCTACTGCGGCAACCCCCTCGGGACGGCCGTCGCCGTCGAGGTGCTGCGCGTCTTCGAGGAGGAGAAGGTGCTGGAGGGCGTGCGGCGCAGGGCGCGCCGCATCGCCGCAGCCTTCGAGGCGATGGCGGAGCTTGCAGCGGTCTCGGCGACGCGCTCCCTCGGCATGATCGGCGCCCTCGACCTCGCCGGTGACGAGGGATATCTCGCCTATACGGGCTGGGCGGTCTACGAGGAAGCCCGCAAGCGCGGCGTCTATCTGCGCCCGCTGGGAAACGTGGTCTACGTGACCCCGCCGCTCACGATCCCCGACGAAGATCTCGATCTCCTCCTCGACGTCGTCCACGAGAGCGTCGAGGCGGCGACGCGGTCGCGGTGATCGGAGGCGCCCAGAATCAGCGCCGCTGGCCGAGGATCGCCCAGGTCTCGATGTGCCGACCCTCCCGCTCCAC
This sequence comes from Myxococcota bacterium, assembly GCA_039714895.1. Taxonomy (GTDB): domain Bacteria; phylum Myxococcota_A; class UBA9160; order UBA9160; family DASRUS01; genus JBDLIK01. Next base: position 2,625 of record JBDLIK010000282.1, read on the forward strand.
CACGATCCCCACGCGCTCTCCGGCGCGAGAACCGAAGAGCAGCGCCGCGTATTCCTCGAGGTTCACCACGGGCGCATCCGCGAACTGCACGATCACGTCCTCGGCGCGCAGCCCGGCTTGCTCGGCGGGGCTTCCCGGGCGCACGGCCTGGAGGCGCACCCCGCGTACGGGCGGTCCGCCGAACGCCGGCACCGTCCCCAGGTAGGGGCCGTAGCCGCCCTCGCCGCCCGTGACGCGTCCCGGCGCCTCGCTTCGGGTCACCTCCGGGGGCTCGTCCGCATCGGCCAGCCGCCGGGACACGCGCTCCACCAGCCTCGCCACGGTGGAGATCCCCGCCGCGTCGACCCGCTCGGCGTCGTCGTCGGGAGTGTGATAGTCGCCGTGGGTTCCGGTGAAGAAGAAGAGCACCGGGACGCCCTGGGCATGGAACGAGGTCTGATCGGAGGGCGCGAACGCTCCCTCCGCGAAGGCCAGCTCCGCGGCCTGCCTCTCGTCGGCGACCAGACTCTCGAAGCCGGGGGAGCTCTCCGCCCCGAACACCGTGATCGATCCCTCCTCCAGCCGGCCGATCATGTCGAGGTTCAGCATGGCCACCGTGTCGGTGACCGGTACCGTGGGCGTTGCGACGTAGTGCGCCGAGCCCGCCAGGCCCACCTCCTCGGCGGTGAAGGCCACCAGCACGATCGACCGCCGGGGCGCGGGTCGAGAACCGAGGGCGCGCGCCAGGGCCAGCAGTCCGGCCGTGCCCGAGGCGTTGTCGTCGGCTCCGTTGTGGATCTCGCCGCGACGATCCGGTGCCAACGACCCGTACTCGCCGCGGCCCAGGTGGTCGAGGTGCGCGCCGATGACGACGGCCTCGCCGGCCAGCGCCGGGTCGGATCCCGGCCGCACCCCCACCACGTTGGCAAGGGTTCCCCAGCGACGATCGATCTGGGCGGCGGCTCGGACCTGCACACCGGAAAGCGGCACCGAGGCGGGCCTTCCGGAGGACCTCATCTGCTCCTGACGCTCTTCCAGGCTCATCCCTGCCGCAGCTACCAGCCCCACCGCGGTCTCTCGAGAGATGGCGAGGGTGAGGATCTCCGACTCCTGGCGGGTGGGGTTCGAGTCCTCGCGTCCGGCGTTCGCCGGCAGGCCCTCCACGTCCTCGGCGGGAGCCAGCAGGATGCCCGCTGCGCCGTGTCGGCGCGCCGTCGCGATCTTGTAGGCGCGGCGCAGGAAGCGCCCACCCCGGAGTCCACCCAGGGGACCCGCTTCGAGCTGCGGCCGGTCGTCGAGCACCACCACCAGCCGCCCATCGACGTCGACCCCCGCGTAGTCATCCCAGCCCGACTCCTCGTCGCTGATCCCGTAGCCCACCAGCACCGGCTCTCCCTCGCTGGCTCCACTGCGGCTGGTGAGCAACGCCTCGAAGTCGCGCCCGCGCGCCAGGGGCACGCCCTCCACCCGAAGCTCCGCACTCGAGACGCCGATGGTGAGGGGTGCCTCGAAGCTCTGCAGGTAGCTTCCACCCGGTTCCCCGGGCTCGAGTCCCGCGGTCTCGAACTCCCGGGCGACGTAGCGCGCGGCCTCGGCGAGGCCGTCGGTCGCGAGGCCCCGGCCCTCCCGGGCGTCGTCCGCCAGCCAGGCGACGTCCGCCGCGATGCGCGCCGGATCGAAGGCGGGGTCCACGGGGCCGTGCCCGAGGTGCGTGCAGGCGAGCGGAAGGGACAGCAGGGGCGCGAGGAGCAGCAGGGTGCGGCGCACGGCGGTGGGATCCTACCCCCCGGCGGGCAGCCCCGCGACGGTCGCCCACCCTTCGGTACCCTCCCGGTGTGGGGGACTCCGCGCACGTGCTGATCGTGGGCGGGGGCGTGATCGGATCCGGTCTCGCCTGGGCCCTGGCCGAGCGCGGGATCGACGAGGTCGTGGTCGTCGATCTCGATCTCGCCGGCGTGTATGCCTCCTCCGAGCTCAACGCCGGTGGCGCACGCGCCACCTGGTGGCAGCCCGTCAATGTGGAAGCCTGCCGCGTCACGCTCGACTTCTTCGGCGAGCACGCCATGGAGTTCGGCTTCCAGCCGGTCGGCTACCTCTGGCTCTTCGATGACCCGGCGCTCTTCGCGACGGCCCTCGAAAAGCGCGAACTCCAGAACGCGGTCGGCCTGGCGGTGGAGTGTCTCGAGCCGGCGGAGGTCGAGCCTCGCTTTCCCATCGTCGACCGCGCCCTCGACGAGCTGGTCGGCGCGACCTACTCCCCGCGCGACGGACTGGTGAACCCCAACGCGGTGCGTCGCTGGTATCGCAGCCGTGCCGAGGAGCGGGGCGTCCGCTTCCTGGACCGGCACTACGTCTCGGGCGTCAGCACCGGTCTGCTGGCCGGGACAGGAGCGCCCCGGCGCCGGGTGATCGCCCTCGACGTGGTCGAGGTGGCTCGGGGCGATCCCACCGACGAGGCCGGGATGGTGCGGGGCATTCTCACCCGCCACCACATTCCGGCCTCGGCGCGGGCGGCCGAGTCCCGGATCTCCTGCGACCTGGTGGTGAACTGTCTGG
>JBDLIK010000283.1:0-5136 GCA_039714895.1 Myxococcota bacterium
AAGCCGCAAGCCGAGCCAGCGCCGCCTCGGCCAGATCCGGGCGGGCACCGGCCACCAGCTCCGCAAGCCCTCGGGCACCCGCTTCGCCGGAGCGAGCCGCGGGGGAAAGGGCGAGCCAGCGCTGCAGCAGCTCGACGCTGTGGGCGTCCGGATCGTCGAGGAAGGCATCCCCGCGCGCGGCCACGGCGTGGGCCCCGCCTTCCGGAAGGCGCTCGCGCCAGAGGCTCCAGGCCGGGAGCGGACGGAGGACCACCAGGATCCGTTGACCCTCCCGGAACCTCGAGCTCTCCGTCCCGAGCTCCTCCCAGGCGATGCGGCCGACGCTCTCACCGGGCTCGGAGCCACGCAGCACGCGCTCGACCTCGAGGCCGGCGACGTAGCCGTGCCGATCGAGCCGGGTCGGCGCGCGGACGGTGCCGAGCACGGTGGTGGGCGCCGAATCAGCTTCCTCCAGGAACGCCGTCGGTCCGGCCCCGGCAGACGCAGCGCCGAGCAGCAGAAGCGCTGGGATGAGGATCCGAGCGCGCTGCGCGCGCCGGTCGGCGCTCGACCCGACCCCCCGCCCGATCAGAAGCAGCCGCCCAGGGGCGGGAGCACGCCGGGAGCGTCGAAGCCGTTCGGCGGCACGTCGGTGTCCACGTAGAGCGCGTTGGTGAAGCCGAGGGCGAGGACGCCGCCCTCGCCGAGGTTCCCGTCCAGGAGGTCCTCGAGGGTCGGGTTGCTTGCGCTCGAGAGGCTGCTCGGGAAGACGGGGAACATCGGCTCCGAGACGCCGGGGGTCCCCCGCACCACCACCACGAACCAGGCATCGCCCTCGACCGAGAAACGCACGGTGCGCTCGGTCTCGCGATGGCCAGCGCCCGGGATCCCGGGGACGTCCGCCACCTCGTGGACGAGGAACTCGTTTCCGGCATCGCCTCCCCCGGCACGGAGGACCCGCTCCGGGAACGCCGAGAAGAGCACGGGGACACCCTCGTTCCGCTCGGCGATGCACGTGCGGGCGTTGGTGTAGATCTCGATCGTGTCGTAGGGCGCCCAGAGCGGGGCCTGGACCTGGATCTCCAGGTCCACCTCATGGCTCTCGACGGCCAGCTCGGTGGAGTCCCTGAGCTCGAAGCCCGCCTCGGCCCTGCGACGCCCGGTCGACCGCAGCCGGGCCTGGACGTAGATCCCCTGCCCTCCCACCGCCTTGCCCGAACCCACGGCGCGACCGATGTCCCGATCCCGGATCGCCTGCGGGGCGTCGCTGGGGGACGGGGTCCAGGTGCGGGCGCCCGCCTGGCGGAGGTTGTGAAAGGTGTGGGTGTCGGTGTCCGCGATGGCGGTGGTCGCGTACCCGTGATTGAGCAGGTTCATCCAGATGCCGATCCGCTCGTCGAGGAAGCCGGCCTGGGCGCCCGCCGTCGATCCGTTCCACAGCTCGAGGGCCGCGAAGGGATGGAAGAGCTCACCGATCGCGGCGCAGCTCCCGGCCACCTCCTCCGAGCAGAGGCGCCGCGCCGCCTTCTCTGCGTCCGAGAGCAACGAGCGAGGCCCGTCGGGCAGAGACGTATCGATCTTGAGGGGTTCGAAATGGCTGTCGATGTGGTTCACCTGCACCACCGTATCGAGCCCCCGGTTGAGGGGATTGTCGATGGCCGCGGCGTCGAGCTCCGCTGGGGTGAGCCCGAAGTTCCCGTAGGACGGGAAGTCGCGTCCGGGCGGAGCGGCGCCTGCCCAATCGGTGGAGCCGCCCGAAGGGCGCGTGGGGTCGAGGGTCTGGGGGTAGCCGTTGAAGTGACCGTAGTCGAAGGTGGTGATTTCCTCGCCCACGGTGGAGTGGACGAAGCGGTGGAGGCCGAGGGCGCGGATCGTCGGCCCCAGATCGGAGTGGGCATCGTGCTCGGTGGCGATGATGTTGTCGACTCCCTCCCCGGCAAACGAGAGCACCCGGTCCTCGAATGCGATGCGCGAGTCGGGACTGTTCAGCGTGTGGACATGGTAGTCGGAGGAGATGAAGCCCCGCGTATCGAGCACCCGCGCGATGCGCGCGCTGGCTCGGCTGGTCTCGCCCGGGCGGATCACCACCTCCTGGTCGAAGGCCGAGTACTCGGTGCCGCGGCTGACCACGAGCTGATAGGTGCCCGGCTCCATGTCGAACTCAGCCAGCCCATCCGCTCCCACGTAGACCATGCGGGCGATTCCGAAGGGGAGCGGATCCTTCGTCACGTCCCGGAAGAGGCCGGTGTCCACGTCTGCCACTCCGTTGATCACCCGGATGATCGGCTCGGGACTCGGGTCGAAGCCCACCAGGCTGATGCGAGCGGGCAACGGCCGGCCACGGTCGTCGACGACGGATACGGCCAGGCGTCCCGTGGCGGGGAGGGCGAGGTCGACGACACGGGTCCCCCCCTCCTCGATCGTCACCGTCGCGGGAGCGCCGCCGGAGGAGGGTGCGCCCTCCAGGGATGCGGCGACACCGAAGCTGCCCGGAGTCACCGTCCCGGCGTAGCAGCCCGCCTCGTCGGTGACGAAGAGGGTCTCCAGCCTCGTGAACTCCCCCGACGCGTTCACGGGGCCGACGGCCACCCGTGCACCAGGTGCGGGCTCCGACCCCACCCGCACGCAGCCCTCGATACGACCGGTCGCCAGGCCCAGCACCTCGGCGGCCAGGTCCGCGGCCTGGGAGGGGCTGCCGTCGCCCACCCCGAAGAAGCGCACGAAGGAGTTGCGACCCGGCTGCCCGTCGCTGGCAGCGGGCACCCGGAAGGTCGGGGCCAGACCGAAGCCCAGGATCACGAGGATGGAGTGGCTCTGGGCGATGAAGGTCACCCCGGCCTGGGTGAACGAGCTCGTCCGGAACGGCGAGCCCGGGATCTCCACGGGGATCAGCGAGTAGTCGACGCCGGCGCCCCGTCCGAAGCCGAACCAGCTCTGGAAGCTGGCCGCCGGGACGGTGATGGAAATCTCGCCCACGCCCCCTCCGGGTGGGGTCCACTGCTCGAGGACGCCCATGCCGTTCACGTAGTCGCCCACGTAGAGGCCCACCGGCTCGGGGTCGTGGTTCATCACGAACGTCTCCACCCGCAGGTGGCTGTCTCCCGCCTCCAGGGTGTATTCGGTGCAAGCCTCGACGTTCTGGTCGTTGTCGTCGGCGGCGGGGGGAAAGAAGAAGCCGAGATCGGCCGAGACCGTCGAGGGGTTCACGTAGTCGAGGAGATCGTCGGGTCCACAGGCCCGCAGGATGGCCGGCTCGCCGTTGCGGCCATCGTTCACCACCTCGACGTACTGCGCGTTCACGACGGTCTCGACGTTGAGCGCCGGCTGCAGCTCGAAGAACTGATCGCGCCCCTCCCGGCCGACCCGCTCGGCGTCGATGATGTTGCCCCCGTACTGCCCGATGCTGTGGAGATCCCGCTGACCTCCCGCCTGGACCACGAAGCGCGCCTGACAGTTCTCGAGCAGCCAGTCGCCCACCTGTCCCTGGGCCAGGGGACCGCCCAAGAGCTCCGCCTCCCGAGCGACCTGGCGGGCTCTGGGCTCCACCGCGCAGGTCTCGACCACGGCACCGTCCTGGCCGCCGCCCTTCATGCCCAGGCTGGCAAGCACCAGGAGTGCCAGAACCAGAACCCCGCTCCGAGTCTCGCGCTGCATCGACCACCTCCGCCTCGACCCCGGCTCGCCCAGCATACGAGCGAGTTGCTCTCCGCTGCAATCGCAACCTTTCCGAGCGCAGCCAGTCAGTCCCCCGAGGGAGGGGGCGGGCCGATCCGCACCGTCGACCCCGACCTCACTTCGGCCTCGGAGACGGCCGCAAGGCGCACCACGTCGCCAGCCTCCACGCGGTAGCTCCCGAGCGCCGTCGTGGGAGCCGATCCTTCCGTCGGATACGGCACCCGGATCCGAGCCACCCCTTCGGCGTCCGCCACGCCCTCGGCCTTCCAGGTAAAGCGCCGCAGGGGAGTGCGCAGCGTCACCGAGGCCGAGACGGGGGTGCCGGCGGGTGCCCGCACCTCTAGAACCGCACCGGGCACGATCTCGAACAGCCGGTAGGGCACCACGACGTCGGGCCGGGGGAGCCCGAAGAGGTCGCTCAACGGGCGCCCTCCCTTCGGCCCTTCGGCAACCAGGCGGAAGTGCTCGAGGGGCTCCGAGCCGATGCCCGCCTCCTCGTGCAGCCGTGCCTCGATCGTCCCCGGCCGCATCCCCGGGAAGTACGAGGTGACCACGTAGCGCGCGCCCAGGCCCTCGGCGAGGGCCACGGCCCGGGCCTCCGAGCGCGCCTCCAGGAATCGCATCGTGGCGGCGAAGTTCTCGGGGCCCGTGATGCCCAGCAGCCCGTCGGAGGCCGAGGCTCGGCGGGCCACGTAGTGGAGGGGATGACCGATGTGCATGCGGGAGAGGATGCCGTACTCCGGCGCCTCCCCGTCGTCGAGGAAGCCGGAGGTCTCGGGCGTAACCCGGCGGACCATCCGGAGGAAGCGGACCATGGATCCCACGGGCGAGCGGAGGGCCGCATCCGGCCCGGGCGAAGTGCCCCGCAGAGCCGCCAACGAGTGCTGCGCGGGCCGGAGGTAGACCGGGCGCAGGGGCAGGAGGAGCATCAGGCCAAGCACCGATGCGACGACCGGTCGGAGCCAGGGAAGGCGGGAGGGCACAGGAGTCCGCTGGCCGACACAAGCGAGCAGCAACGCGAAGCAGATGGAGCCAGCCGGCGTGAAGTCGAGTCCGTAGCGGACCTGCCAGAGGGTCAACCCCGCGAAGATCCCGGACCAGCCGGCCAGCAGCCACGCCGCCGACCGCTCCCTCGGCGGGCGCGTGGCGAGAAGAGGGCCGAGGGGTGCCAGCGGCACGAGGTAGGCGAAGTACCCGAAGAAGTAGATCGCCGGCTGACTCGCCGGCCGACCGAGCAGCGGGAACAATGGCATCAGCTCCGTCACCACCCAGCCGGCGGAGCCGGTCATGCCCAGGAATCCAGAGGCGGCGAGCAGGCCCTGCCGGGGTCCTGGCACAGCGAGGATGGCGAGCCCGACAAGCAACGCCGGGGCGATCAGGCCGAGGAGCCGAGCGGCTGAGCTGCGCTGCGGACGCAGCCGCTCCAGCGCGAAGGCAGCGCCCGCCAGCACGGCGACGGCGAGCAGCGCCAGTGGATAGAGG
>JBDLIK010000284.1:0-5116 GCA_039714895.1 Myxococcota bacterium
CTCGGGGCAGGCGCGCGACGGTCACCTCCCCGGACACCTCGAGGGGCACCGCGAAGCGGATCGACTCCCAGACCGCCCCGGGAAGCAACAGGGCCGCATCGGCCGCGCGCGCCTCTTCGGCGAGTCGGCGGCTGGCCGGGTCGAGCGCGGTGCCCTCTCCGGGGCTCGTCCGGACTGCACCGTCCGGGGCGAGGGTCCACCAGAAGGTGCCCGGCACCGTTCCCCGGAGCGGTCCCGGGGCCTGGGCCTCCACCAGCAGCGCGCGCCCCAGCAGGTCCCGCAGCCGGGCCTCGCCGTGAACGACCAGGACCGCCGTCAGCACCAGGGTGGCCAGGCCCATCACCAGGGCCAGCCCCAGCACCAGCTCGGCCTGGACGCCGAGCCTCGGAGGCCGCCACCCACCACGGGCCTCCGGCCCTCCGGTGCGCACGGCGAGCCTGGGCGGCGGCATGGCTCGGCCGGGGTTCAGCCGTCGCTCGAGCCCGGGTCGTCCAGACCGAGCTTCTCCAGGCGGTAGCGGAAGGACCGGAACGAGATGCCCAGCAGCGACGCGGCGCGCTTCTTGACGCCCCCGCTGCGCTCGAGCGCCTCGAGCAGCAGCTTCCGCTCGAAGTCATTCACCACGGCATCGAGCTGGGCGCCTTCCGCGGGGAGGAGCCGCCCCGAGGCGCTCTGGGGAGGGGTCACGACGTTCGGAGGCAGGGCCTCCACGTCGAGGGTCGAGGTTCGGCACAGCGCAACCGCACGCTCGACGATGTTCTCGAGCTCTCGCACGTTGCCCGGAAAGTGGTAGCGGAGCAGCAGACGCATGGCCTCGTCGTCGAAGCCCGTCATGGGCTTTCGAAGCTCCTCCGCGTAGCGCTCCACGAAGTGGTGAATGAGAAGCGGCAGGTCCTCCATGCGATCGCGCAGCGCGGGCACCGGGATCTCGATCACGTTGAGGCGGTAGTAGAGATCCTCGCGGAAGCGCCCGCCGGCCACTTCCTCCTCGAGCCGCCGGTTCGTCGCCGAGAGGATCCGAACGTCCACCTCCCGATCCCCGGTGCCCCCCACCCGACGGATCTTCTTCTCCTGGATCACGCGCAGGAGCTTCACCTGCAGCGTCCCAGGGAGCTCTCCCACCTCGTCGAAGAACAGCGTGCCTCCGTCGGCCACCTCGAAGAGGCCTGGCTTGTTCTGGACCGCGCCCGTGAAGGCCCCCTTCACGTGTCCGAAGAGCTCCGACTCCAGCAGGTTCTCGGGAATCGCGCCGCAGTTGACGGCCACGAAGGGCCGCTCCTGACGATCGCTGGAATCGTGGATCGCCCGGGCCACCAGCTCCTTCCCGGTCCCGCTCTCGCCGCCGATCAGCACGTTGGTCTTGGTGTCCGCCACCCGACCGATCAGCTCGTAGACCCGCTGCATCAGGGGGCTGTTCCCAATCAGGCTGCGCTTGCCGAGCTGGGAGCGCAGCTCGCTGCGGAGACGGCGGTTCTCGCTGGAGAGGAGCTTCTTCTCCAGGGCCTTCTCCACCACCAGGCTGAGCTCGTCGAGCTTGAAGGGCTTGGTGATGTAGTCGTAGGCCCCCTCCTTCATGGCAGCGATGGCGCTCTCGGTGCTCGCGAAGGCGGTGATCATGACGACGATGGTGTCCGAAGACGACGCCTTCACCGCGCGCAGCACCTCCAGGCCGCTGCGCCCGGGCATCTGGACGTCGGAGACGACGAGGTCGAAGTCGTCGGCCTCGATGGCGAGGAGCGCCGACTCCACCGCCCCCGCGGTCACCACCTCGAACCCTTCCCGCCGGAAGAAGATCTCGAGGAACTCCTGCATGCTGCGCTCGTCGTCGACGACGAGGATGCGCCCCTTGGTCGTCACGCCTTCTCCTCGGAGCTGGGCAACAGGATGCGGAACTCCGTGCCCTGGCCGGGAACGCTCTCGACTCCGAGCACGCCGCCATGGGCTTCGACGATGCGGTGGACGGTGGCCAGACCCAGCCCGGACCCCGTGGCCCGGGTGGTGAAGAAGGGCTCGAACATGCGCTCGAGCACTTCGGGCGGGATGCCCCGTCCCGAATCCGTCACGGATACCTCCACCCAGGACGGGCCTTCGTCCTCCGGCGTCTTTCGTCCCGCCGGGACCAGCTCTTGAGCCGGCAGCCGCGCTCCGCCAGCCAGCGGCCCCGGCGCAGGCCGGGCGCGCAGCCGGAGCCAGCCGGCTTTCTCGGTGGCCTGCGCCGCGTTCAGCAGCAGGTTCCAGAGCAGCTGTCGGACCTGGTCGGCGTCTGCGAGGACCTGCAGCCCCGCCGGGATCTCCGCGCGGACCTCCACGCCCTCGGGGAGCTCGCTGGCGAAGACCTGGAGCAGGTCCTCCACCAGCCCCGCCAGCTCGACGGATTCGAGCCGGGGGGGTGCGGGTCGGGCAAAGCGCAGGAACTCGCCGATCAGCGAGTCCAGGCGATCGGTCTCGCGGATCACGATGTCCATGAGCCGGCGCTGCTCGGCGTCGCCCTCCCCCTCCCCGAGACCTCCCCGCAGCATCTCGATCGAGCCGGAGATGGCGGCCAGGGGGTTGCGCACCTCGTGGGCCATCCCCGCCGAAAGCTCACCGACCGCGGCCAGGCGTTCCGAGCGGCGCAGCTCTCCCTCCATGCGGACCACGTCGCTCACGTCCTGGAAGATCACGACGTGGCCACACGGCTTGCGGCGGACGTCCCGCAGCACCGAGACCGCGATTCCGAGGTGGAGCCTCTCGCCGCCGGTCCGCACGAACTCCATGCGAGCCCGCGTCCGTCCCGGCACCCGGCCATCGGCCGCCCGCATGCACTCGCCCACCCCGGGCAGCAGCTCCTCGAGCCCGCGTCCCAGGGCCTGCGCAGGCCCGACACCCGTGATCCTCTCGGCCTCACCGTTGAACGAGATCACCCGCCCGCGCCGATCGGTGGTGAGGAGGCCGCTGGTGAGGCTCTCCACGGTGCGCTCGTGATGGTGCTGCAGCTGCTCCAGGTCGCTGCGCTGCTGGTCGAGCTCCCGTCCCGCCCGATGAAGCTCTCGGGAGAGCGTGCTCGAGAGCAGGGCCACCAGCAGCCAGGCGCCGGTATGAAGACCCCACAGCGTGAACCAAGGGGTCGCCGAGGGGGCCGCCTCCGAGACGCTCGGGAGCCAGCCGGACTCGATGGAAAGCAACACCGCCCCGTAGCCCAGCGAGGCAGCCGCCGCGGAGAGATAGGCTCCCGGCCGCCCGAAGAGCTGCGCGGCGTAGACGATGAGCAGCACCTGCAGGAAGGTGAAGATGGAGTCCTTGCCGCCGGAGAAGTAGACGATGGAGGTGAGCAGGGCGACGTCCGTCGCGAGCTGGAAGGCAGCGAAGCGGGCCAGCCGCCGCATGGAGCGGAAGGACAGCGCGTAGAGGACGGAGGCCAGGAAGGCGGCCGCCATGGTGCCGTAGAGACCGCGTTCGGCAGCCTCGCCGCCTTCGCGCACCCCCACCGTCGAGAGCGCCACGGCCAGCACCAGCAGGGCCAGGGCGAGCCGGGCCACCATCAGGCGCAGCAGCCGGGGACGCAGGGGGTCTTCCGGCGGCGCCTCCGGCGCCTGCGCTCCCGTCATGATCCCTGACAGCCTAGTTGATGTTTTCGGCGAGCTTGAAGATCGGGAGGTACATGGCGATCAGAATGCCGCCGATGGTTCCACCCAGGAACACCATCATCAGGGGTTCGAGCAGCGCGGTCAACGCGTCGACGGCGGCATCCACCTCGTCGTCGTAGAAGTCGGCGATCTTCGCGAGCATCGCGTCCATGGCGCCGGTCTGCTCGCCCACGGCGATCATCTGGACCACCATCCCCGGGAAGACCCGACTCGCCTCCAGCGGCTCGGCGATGGTCCGACCCTCGGAGATCCCCGCCCGGGTCTTGTAGAGGGCGCGCTCGATCACTTTGTTCCCCGCGGTCCTGGCGCAGATGTCGAGCGCGTCCAGAATGGGAACGCCGCTCGAGATCATGGTGCCGAGAGTGCGGCTGAAGCGCGCCACGGCCACCTTGCGCAGCAACCCACCGAAGACCGGAAGCTTGAGGAAAACCGCGTCGCTGTTGTAGCGAAAGCTCTCCGAGCGTCGGCGGGCCTGGAAGAAGGCCACCAGCCCCAGGGCCACGGCCATCAGCAAGTAGATCAGGTAGGCCTGCATGAAGTGGGAGATGTCCACGACAACCTGGGTCGGTCCCGGCAGGGTGCCTCCGAAGTCCTCGAACATCTTCTCGAAGACGGGGATGACCTTGACGAGCAGCAGCGCGACGACGCCGAGGGCCACCACCAGCACCGTGGTCGGATAGACCATGGCGCCCTTCACCTTTCGCTTGAGAGCGTCTGCCTTCTCCAGATACGTGGCCAGGCGATTCAGGATCGTATCCAGGATGCCCCCCACCTCACCCGCCGTGATCAGGTTGGTGTAGAGGGGATCGAAGATCTTGGGGTGCTTCGCCAGGGCCTCGGCGAAGGTGGAGCCCTGCTCCACCTCGGACTTCACGGCACGCAGCACCTTCTGGAAGGCCTTGTTGGGCTGCTGGGCGGCCTGGATCTCCAGGCACTGCACCAGAGGAAGACCGGCGTCGATCATCGTCGCGAACTGTCGGGTGAAGATCACGAGCTCGCGGGTCTTCACTCCGCTGCCCAAGGAGAACCCCTCGAGCAGATCTTTGGCCTTCGGCTTGACCGCCACCGGGACGATCATCTGCCCGCGAAGCTGGGTCATCACCGCGGCCTCGTTGGCCGCTTCGATCACACCCTTCTTGACGCTCCCCTGGCGGGTGCGTCCTTCCCATGTGAAAACAGGCATAGGATCCCCTTCGAGCCGACCCCTGAGGATGACGACATCAGCTGGCGGCGCGGCGCACGGCGGCCTGACCGCCACCCTCGGCGATCATCTGGCGCAGCTCTTCCGGATCGCTGCTCCGCCCGATGGCCTCGTCCATGGTGATCAGCCGCCGCGCGTGCAGCAGAGCCAGAGATTGATTCATGGTCTGCATCCCGAACTTCTCCTGTCCAATCTGCATCTGCGAGTAGATCTGGTGGACCTTGTCCTCGCGAATCAGGTTCCGGATCGCGGCGTTGGGAACCATGACTTCCAGCGAAAGCGCCCGCCC
>JBDLIK010000285.1:0-5112 GCA_039714895.1 Myxococcota bacterium
TCGGCGTGTGGGTACTCCGGGAGAAGGATGGATCCGAGCTCATCGGTCGGGCGGTGCTTCGGTACTTACCGCTCGAGGGTAGGCGCGAGGTCGAGGTCGGCTTTGCGCTGTACTCACGGTTCTGGGGTCAAGGGCTCGCGACCGAGGTGGGCAACGCCTGTGCGGCGATCGCCTGGAACGACCTCGGTGTCGAGTCGCTGGTCGGGCTGACGACCCTGGCGAATCGCGCCTCCCAGCGCGTCCTGCTCAAGATGGGGTTGCACTACGAGCGCGAGGTGATGATCGATGAAACCCCGTGCTCCCTGTATCGCGGCGCGGCTCCGACCTCGAACGCAGCTGGGCGATGAGGCGCCACGCCGCCCAAGGCGCTGCAGCTGACGTGACACAGCGCGTTCCAATCGGGGTCTGGTAGCATTCTGGCACCAATCTTGGGTGCCTCGGCGACCGTCGGCGGCCTGTGCCACGCAGCTGAGTGCCCAGTCCGTTGGGTGGCAGGGTCAGCCGTCCTCGGTGGGATCCCACGCGTACTTCACGTCAGGCTCGCTCTCCGGTGGCGGGCTCACTCCGAATTGCACCGCTCGGAAGCCGCGCCGCTCGTAGAAGGCCCGGGCTCGCTCGTTCCGCTGGTGCGTGAACAACGTAAGCCCTTCCGGCGCAAGCTCCTTAGCTCGATCGAGTAGCGCTGTTCCGACCCCTCGTCCCTGGCATCGAGGTTCCACGTGCAGCTGGTCGACCTTGTGCTCCCCAAACGCGAGCAACCCGACAATTTCGTTGTCTTCAACCGCCAGCCAGACCTCGTTCTCGCTCATCACCACGTCGCGGAAGTGCCGCAGGTTGTCCTCGTGGCTGTACTTCATCCGTTCTGCCAGCCACGGCTGCTGCGCATCCCAGCGGGCGCGTTCCCACACCCCTACAGCGACCTCTAGCCCGCATTATGCGTGAACGTTCGCTGAGAAGCTGAATTTGTCGCGTTTCGGTGCGCTCGGTCGCGATCCATCCGAAAGATTGGCGTTCCGGTGTGTGTGACTCGGTTCGTCGATGCCGATGAGATCCGGCCTTCGGTCCGGGGTTGAGCCGCGAGCACACCCCGCCCCCTCGACTGGCGTCGATGTCGTGATCGATGCGCGGGGGATCGTCAGCCGGGGACTGCGCCGACTGCGACGGCCACGCGCTGCCAATCGCTTCCGCCGAGCCACGAGGCCGGCAAGTGGACGACGATGCGTCGCACCGACTCCTCGACCCACGCTGGAAGCTTCAGCAGCTGCTCTCGCAGTCGTGTCACTTGTGCATCCCGGTACTTCGTGTGGCGGGCCTGCTGAGCGAGTTCCTGGAGCAGCACGTACGCCGCGACCGTGAGCTGCACGCGAAACTGGTTTGCGAGGAACGAGGAGCAGCTCGTGCGGTCCATCGCGAGCCCCTCCTTCAACTCCTTGATGCGGTTCTCCGGGTCCCCGCGCTGGCAGTACCAGGTGTAGACGCCCTTCGCCGACCGCTTCATGTTCGTGACCACGAAGCGCAGGTTGGGCCGGGGCGCTCGATCCGGGTAGTCGACGACTTCTGCCTTGAAGATGACCCGCCGAGGATGGGGCCAGGTCGTCTTCGTCTGGTATTCGGTTTCCCCGAAGACCTGGGTCGTGCGACCGGTTTGCCGGTGTGCGCGTTTGGCCTCCGCCTGCGCCTTCTGCGCTCGCTTCTTCAGCGGCGCCCAATTCGCCAATCCCACGACGTATTCGACCCCGGCGAGAGCGTCGAGGAAATCCAGCACCTCGGGCGTGCCGAAGCCTCCATCGAGTCGGATCCGGATCCGGGCCTTCGGAAACGCGGAGCGCACCTTCGGGAGCAAGCGCTCGAGAAGAGGCACCAGCCCAAGCGCCGCGCGGGCATCGCCCGGGCGAAGGACCGCGCACAAGATCCGCTGCTTCGACTCCCGGTTGAACTGGATCGTGCCGACCAGCGGGAGAAAGCAGTGGGTCCGGTAGTGGCCGTGGTAGAAGCTGAATGCCTGCTGACCGTGCGTGGGGTCCACGGTCGGATCGAAGTCGAGGGTCACGACCTTGGCTCGGCGGCCGAGGCGGCGCCGATGACGTTCGAGGACGCTGTCGGCGATCGTCTCCACGAGTCCGTAGAGCTCCACCATCCCCGGCGCGTTCTCGAAGCGCGAGAGCGTCGACTGGGACGCGAGCCGGTCTCCCTGCACGGGGCTGCGACCCACGAGCATCTTGTGGATCGGATCGTCCGCGAGATCCTCCGCATCGTTGCCATCCGGGTACCCCAGTGCAATGGCAAACAGTCGCTGCTGGACGAGCTCGGAAAGACCGTGACGGACCTTGCCCGCTTGTCGTCCATCGCGCAGGCACTCGGCCAGCTGTTCGCTCAGTCCGAGCTGCTCGTCGATGGCCTTGAGCAGCAGCGCTCCGCCGTCTGCGCTGCTGTGCGCCTGGTCGAAGGCCGCTACGACGGGCTTCGAAATCCGTTCGGGAAAGAAAACACTCTGTGCGATAGAATCAGTCGTCACGAAGAGGCCCTTTTTGCGTGGAACGTGTGTACAACCCGTTCATACCGCAATTGGGGCCTTCTTCAATTCAGGAACGCGATTCCTTCACGAATAATCCGGGCTAAGCACCGCCGCAGAGCCCGAGCGAGCCCGGTGGACCTTGCCTCGCCGCGTCCGCTCCGCGATCTGGGCTCGCTCGTACTCGGCGATCATGCCTTGAAACTGCAAGAGGAGCTCGTCCTCGGGCGTCTCCGCCTTTCGCGCCTTGACGAAACGCACCTCGGTTCCCAGCCGCGCAAACTCCTCGATCAGCAAGGTCTGGTAAACGTAGCGACGCGCGAGGCGGTCCGGCGCGTAGCACAGCACCACCGGGATCTCGATCTCGGTCGCGAGGTCTCGAAGACGCTCCAGCGCCGGGCGGATCAGCGTGGCGCCCGAGTACCCCTCATCTTCGAACACCCAGTCCGGGGGCACCTCCAGACCGTTCTCGGCGGCGTGGGCGCGTAGCGCCGCCGTCTGGCTGGCAATGGTCTGCTCCTCCTTCTGTCGCGCGGAGGAGACCCGCGCGTAGATCGCCGCTGTCGTCATCATCCTGGCCACCCCCCGTCAGCCTCCGGCACTCAGGGACCAGAAGGCGGTACGCCTGGGCCAGATGTCCGGCACCCAGACGATCGAAGACATAGTCGAACTCCACCTGCCTATCGCGCATCGCGCGACCTCGCTCCCACGCGGTCGAGGAACTCCCTGAGGGCCGCCGCCACGACGGCGCTGATTGTTTCTCCGCTGTGTTGGGCTTGTTGCCGGACGCGACGGGCCAGATCGATCGGGAGCTTCACCGTGAAGACGATCTTGGTACTTGGGACTTCCCGCGGTCCCTGGTCGCGTGCCTGTTCCACATAGCGGCGCGCTTGCCGCTCGGAGATCCGATGCCGGCGCGCCAGCTCCCGGGCTGCATCGGGAACGTCCCATCCTGAGGCCAGCAACTCGGAGGCCGCGTTGATGCGGCGAGCGACCTGGTCGGCCCGTGCTCGTCGGTCTCCTGCCATGACATAGGAATACTACTATGAATGACAACAAGATGCTACCGTTTATGTCGCGGTCGCCGATGCGGCCGTTCCCCGCGCCGGTAGGGCAGGCGGGTCTCGAACTCGAAGTTGCCTATTGCGTGGGAGGAGTCATCTCACCCCTGCTCGCGAACGTGTACCTGCACCACGTGCTGGACGCGTGGTTTGAGGAGGTCGTGAAGCCGCGCATGTCCGGGCGAGCCGTGCTCGTCCGCTATGCAGACGACTTCGTCATCGTCTTCGAGCTGGAGTCCGACGCACGGCGGGTGTACGAGGTGCTGCCCAAACGGCTGGGGAAGTACGGCCTGACGGTGCACCCCGAGAAGACCCGGCTCGTCGACTTCCGCCGCCCTCGAGGCGGACGGGGCGATGGGTCCCGACCGGGGACCTTCACCTTCCTGGGCTTCACCCTCTACTGGGGTCGCTCGCGGAAGGGGAGGCCGGTCGTGAAGCGGAAGACCTCGAAGGAGAGCTTCCGTCGGGGTCTTCGCCAGATCTCGGACTGGCTCCGGGATCACCGCCACTGGCCGATCGAGGTGCAGCATCGACGGATCGTGCGCACGCTGCACGGGCACTACGGGTACTTTGGTCTGACGGGGAATGCGGATGCTCTGGGCGTCTTCCGCCACCGGGTGTATCGGCGCTGGTTCTACTGGCTGAACCGACGCTCCCACCGGGGGAAGATGACCTGGGACCGCTACGCCCGCCTGATCGAGCGGTACCCGCTACCGCCTGGGCGTGTCGTGCACTCGGTCTACCGCCGCGTGGCGATGACCTGACCTTGAGGAGCCGGATGCGTGAATTGCGCACGTCCGGATCTGTGGGAGGCCCGGGCGGGCAACCGCCCGGGTCTACCCGACCCAGTTGCGATTCGCTCGCCTCGGGCGAAGCTGCTCGCTCGGGGGTCGCTCCCGATTCGCGGCCGCACCCGCTCGAGGAGAGCGCCCAGCGCGCAGCCGATGATCTTGGCCAGGTCCCCGTCCGGGATCTGGTGCCGCATCAACGCCTGGAGCTCCAGGAGCTGCGCGTGAACCTCCGGGTCGGCGGTGAAGCGCACGCAGTAGCGCTCGCCGCCCAGAGGCTCCTTGCGGACCCGAGGCTCCGGAGTCGGCGCAGCCGAGGCTCCCGCCGCTTCGGCGGGCGCTGCGCCAGGGGACGGCGCGACGTCGTCTCGGCCCGGAGACCACTCGGAAGCTCGTGGGGTGGAAACGCCTTCCTGGGGAGCCCTCGGGTCGGCAGCCGTTTCACCGGGCGCAGCCATCCGCCGCATGGTCGCGGGGACATCGGGCCGCGGCCTGCGATCGGCCAGCAGGCGGCGGATCTCGTCCGCCGTGCGATGCTGCGCGGCGGCGATCAGCTCGTCGACGTCCTCGTCCACGAGGCGCGGCGCCAGCAGGCTGACCGCCGTGACGTGCAGCTCGCCGCTTTGCAGGGCTGCGAGCAGCGCGGGATGACGTCGCCGTGCGCTCAGCCGGGACCGGCGTGGCCCAGCGGGGCGTTCCCGATGATGCCCTGCGCCTCGAGCTCGGCGAGCTCGGCGTCACCGAGCCCTAG
>JBDLIK010000286.1:0-5105 GCA_039714895.1 Myxococcota bacterium
ATCGCTCGACGGGATCGATGCTCATCGGTTCTGCTCAGTGCCTCCGTCCGATCCCTCGGACTCCTGCAGATCCCGTCCCAGACGCCACAGCCGCAGCACGAAGGCCGCGAAGCCGACCCCTGCCCCGACCAGCAGAAAGGTCGGAAAGGTCTCGAAGGTACGATCGACGAAGTATCCGATGCCGACTCCGACGGGGACCGCGAAGACGGCCTCCAGCGCGCCCTGGTAGGCGGCTCCCCCTCGTTTCGTGCTGGGCTTCGTGCCGGACTCCTCCGAGCGGCGCCGGATCGACGGCGGCTCGCAGCCGCCAGGGCGCGAGCCCATCCGCCAGAGCGGCGCCGATTCTAGCCGAGAGACCCTGGAGCCTCAACGGATTCGAGCCACTCGGCGGAAGGCGCGATGCGCGGCCTCGAGGGTGGCCTCGACGTCGGCGGGCCGGTGGGCGAGAGAGACGAAGGCGGACTCGAACGCCGAGGGAGCGAGGTAGACCCCGTCCTCCAGCATGGAGCGATGGAAGCGTCGGAACCGCTCCAGGTTGGCCTTCTGGGCATCGGCGTAGTTCCGCACCGGCCCCGGGTGGAAGAAGAAGCCGAACATTCCCCCCACCGCCGAGCTGCTGAGTTCCACTCCGGCGGCTTCGGCCCGCTCGGCGAGGCCGTCGGCGAGGCGGCGGGCCACGGCCTCGAGGCGCTCGTAGACCCCGGGCCGCGCCAGCGCGAGCAGGGTGGCCACCCCCGCCGCCATGGCCAGGGGATTCCCCGAGAGCGTGCCCGCCTGATAGACGGGACCCTCGGGAGCCATCTGCCCCATGAGCTCGCGGCGTCCCCCGAACGCGGCAGCCGGAAGCCCCCCACCGACCACCTTGCCGAGGCAGGTGAGGTCCGGCACCACGCCGAAGCGCTGCTGGGCACCGCCCAGGGCGACCCGAAACCCGGTGATCACCTCGTCGAAGACCAGCAGGGCGCCGTGGCTCCGGCACTGTGAGGCGAGGCCCTCGAGGAAGCCCGGCTCGGGCGGGATGCAGCCCATGTTGCCAGCCACGGGTTCCACGATCACGCAGGCGATCTCGTCTCCGTGGCGCCGGAAGAGAGCCTCGACCGCCTCGAGGTCGTTGTAGGGCGCCTGCAGGGCGAGCTCTGCGAAGACCGCGGGCACCCCCGGAGAGCCTGGGATGCCCAGCGTGGCGACTCCGCTGCCCGCACCGAGCAGCAGCCCGTCGGCGTGGCCGTGGTAGCCTCCTTCGAACTTGAGGATGCGATCTCGGCCCGTCGCGGCCCGGGCCAGGCGGATCGCGCTCATGCAGGCCTCGGTGCCCGAGCTCACCATGCGCACCCGCTCGACGCCGGGCACGGCTTTGCAGACGAGCTGGGCCAGCTCGATCTCGAGCTCCGTGGAGGCGCCGAAGCTGGTGCCGCGCAGCATGGCGGAGCGAACGGCCCGCAGCACGGCAGGATGCGCGTGCCCGAGGATCATCGGACCCCAGGAGCCGACGTAGTCGATGTAGGCATTGCCATCCGCGTCGAAGACCCGCGGGCCCTTGGCGCGCTCCAGGAAGCGAGGCGTCCCCCCGACGCTCCCGAAGGCCCGCACGGGGCTGTTGACCCCGCCGGGCATGAGACGCCGGGCGCGGGCAAAGAGGCTCCTCGAGCGACGCGTCTTCACCGCTAGTGGGCGCTGCCGCCGTCGGCGCCGGGCTCGTCGCGCTCGGCGAGCCTCGCGACTGCAACGAGATCCTCGCCTTCGCCCAGGCCCATCAGGCGAACGCCCTGGGTGGCCCGTCCCATGGTGGAGATGCCCGAGACACCGCAGCGCAGCACCTTGCCGCCGCCCGTGATCAGCATGACCTCATCGTCCTCGAGCACCTGGGCCACGCCCACCACGTCGCCGTTCCGCTCGCTGGTGCGGATGGTGATGATCCCTTGTCCACCGCGATTCTGGACCCGGTAGTCGTCGAGGGGCGTGCGCTTCCCGTAGCCGCGCACGGTTGCGGTCAGGATGGTGGCGCCCGCCGAGAGAATCTCCATCCCGACCACCTGATCCTCCGCCACCAGGCTGATGCCCCGCACCCCGGCCGCCGTGCGTCCCATGGGCCTCACCTGGGATTCCGCGAAGCGGATGGCCTTGCCCTTGGAGGTCGCGAGCAGGATCTCCTGATCGCCCTGGGTGCGCCGCGCTCCCACCACCTCGTCCTCGTCGTCGACGTTGATCGCGATGATGCCCCCGCGCCGAGGGTTCGAGAAGGCCTCGAGCGCGGTCTTCTTGATGACGCCCTTGCGGGTTCCGATCACCACGAACTCTCCGGCCGAGTCTTCGAAGCTCCGCACCGGCAGCAGCGCCTGCACGCGCTCGTTTTCGGCGAGGGAGAGCACCCCCGCCAGGGCCCGGCCCTTGGCGGCCCGACCCAGCAGCGGCAGCTCGTGCACCTTCTTCCAGTGGACGCGACCGCGATTGGTGAAGAAGAGGATGTAGGCGTGGGTGGAGGCAACGAAGAGGTGCTCGACGAAGTCTTCCAGCCGCGTGTCCATCCCCGTGACGCCGCGCCCACCCCGGCGCTGGGCGCGATACTGGGTGATCGGGTTGCGCTTCACGTAGCCGCGGTGGGACACGGTGATCACCATGTCCTCCTCGACGATCAGGTCCTCCGTGGAGATTCCCTCCACCGGCTGGCCGATCTCGGTGCGGCGCTCGTCGCCGAAGCGTTCCCGGATCTCCCCGAGCTCGAGGGTGACGACGGCCAGGACCCGGGAATCGCTGCCCAGCAGGTCGCGGAGGTCGGCGATCCGCGCGCGCAGCTCCGCGAGCTCGTCGACCACCTTCTGGCGCTCGAGGCCGGTGAGCGCGCGCAGGCGCATCTCCAGGATCGCCTGGGCCTGGCGCTCGGAGAGCTCGAAGCGCTCCATCAGCTGACTGCGGGCGCCGGCGGCGTCCGCCGCCGCGCGGATGAGAGCGATCACCTCGTCGAGGTGGTCGAGGGCGATCTCGAGGCCTTCCAGGATGTGGGCGCGGGCCTCGGCCTGGGCGAGGTCGTAGGTGGCGCGGCGGATCACCACCTCGCGTCGGAAGTCGAGGAAGTGGCGCAGCGCCTCCTTGAGCGTGAGGACCACCGGACGGCCGCGCACCAGCGCCAGCAGGTTGACACCGAAGGTGGTCTGGAGCGGGGTCATCTTGTAGAGCTGGTTGAGGACGACCTCCTCCGGGGTCTCCCGGCGCAGCTCGATGACGACGCGCATCCCCTCGCGGTTGGATTCGTCGCGCAGGTCGGTGACGCCGTCGACCTTGCCCTCCCGCACCAGATCGGCGATGCGCTCGAGCAGCATCGCCTTGTTGACCATGAACGGAATCTCGGTGACGACGATGCGCTGCCCGCGCTTCGTCTCTTCGAAGTCGGCCTTGGCGCGCACGGCGATGTGTCCGCGACCCGTCGCGTAGGCCTGGCGGATGCCCTCGGTGCCGCAGATGGTGGCACCCGTGGGAAAGTCGGGGCCGGGGATTCTCTCCATCAGCTCGTCGAGGGTGCAGTCGGGGTTGCTGGCCTCCAGGATCAGCCCGTCGATGAGCTCGCTCAGGTTGTGGGGGGGGACGTTGGTCGCCATTCCCACCGCGATGCCAGTCGAGCCGTTGGCGAGCAGGTTCGGGAAGCGGGCGGGAAGGACCTGGGGCTCGTCGACGTTGCCGTCGAAGTTGGGAGTGAAGTCCACCGTCTCGCGGTCGATGTCGCGGAGCATCTCCTCTGCGAGGGGGTGCAGGCGCGCCTCGGTATAGCGGTAGGCGGCAGCCGCATCCCCGTCGATGGAGCCGAAGTTCCCCTGACCATCGATCAGCGGGTAGCGGAGGGAGAAGTCCTGGACCATCCGCACCAGGGCATCGTAGACCGATTGGTCGCCATGGGGGTGATAGTGCTTGAGGACCTCACCCACGACCCCGGCCGACTTCGAGTAGCCGCGGGAGGAGAGCAACCCTTCCTGGTTCATCGCGTAGAGAATGCGCCGGTGGACGGGCTTGAGACCGTCGCGAACGTCGGGCAGCGCGCGGCTGATGATCACCGACATCGAGTAGTCGAGGAACGAGGAGCGGACCTCGTCCTCGATGTTCACCGGGTGGGCATCCCCTCCCGCGGGCGGCGGGCTCCCCGGCGGCTCCGCGGGTGCGGGAGGCTCGGCGGGGGGGCTGGCGTCGGGTTGTTCTTCGGCCAAGTGGCTGCCCCTAGACGTCGAGGTTCTGGACCTCGAGCGCGTTGCGCTCGATGAAGTCCCGGCGTGGCTCCACCTCGTCTCCCATCAGGGTGGTGAACACCTCGTCCGCCTCGACGGCATCCTCCACGCGCACCTGCAGCAGGGTCCGCGTGGTCGGGTTCATGGTCGTCTCGGCGAGCTGGTCGGGATTCATCTCACCGAGGCCCTTGTAGCGCTGGATCGAGAGCCCACGCTTGCCGAGCGCGACGATGCGGTCCATGAGGGCCACTGCGGTGGGGAGCGCCGGACCATCGTCTTGCCCGTCACGCTGCAACTGATAGGGGCCCGGCGCCACCTCGGCGATGCGTTCGGCGGCCTCCCGCAGGCGCTGGTAATCCGAGGAGCGCAGGAGGTCCGTGTCGATCACGGTCTCGAGAGTGATCCCGGCGCGTCGGGTGCGCGCCGCCAGACGAAACCCCCCATGCTCGGGGTCGGGCCGCGTGCTCCATCCCACCGGCTCGGCGTCGGGCTGCGCCTCCCGCAGCGCCTCCTCCAGGCGCGGCGCCACGGTCTCCCGAAGCGCCTGCTCGTCGCGCAGGCCCGCCTCGTCCGGGATCCCGACCCGCACCGAGGCCTCCACGATCCGATCGTCGTACCCGCGCAGGGCAAGCTGCAGCAGCAGGCGCTCGTACTCGGCGGCGTGGCCCAGCAGCGCCTGCAGCGGCTCCTGGGGCAGGGGCTCCGCGGATCCCGCCCCGGAGACGCTGGTGGAGCGCATGGCGAGCTCCAGCAGATAACCGCGCAGCTCGGCCTCGTCCTTCACGTAGCGCTCGCTCTTGCCCTTCTTGACCTTGAACAGCGGCGGCTGAGCGATGTAGAGAAAACCGCGCTCGATGAGCGCGCGCATCTGTCGGAAGAAGAAGGTGAGCAGCA
>JBDLIK010000287.1:0-5089 GCA_039714895.1 Myxococcota bacterium
GGCATCGTGAGGGCGGCCGATCAGAAGGTCCAGGCTCGCATCGCCCGGGCGCAGTGCTGCTGAAGACCGTCCCCGACGAGTCGCCGAGCAGGACGTCCAGGTTGGTGGGCACGAAGGCACCGATCGGCGGGTCCAGGCCGCTGAGCCGGCCGTTGATCGCGAACTGGTCGCCGGCCGGATCGTCGAGGACCGAGACGCTGGAGTTGGGCTCGCTCTCCGGGACGGCATAGTCCATCCACAGCGCCGAGACGTCCGCACCGTTGTAGCGGGTGCCCTCGGGCCGGATCACGGGACCCGTGGCGGTGTCGATCACGGCCGTGACGACCATCGGGTCTCCGGCCTGGAAGCGGGAGGAGAGCGCTGCGTCCACCGAGGTCACGGTGCCCTCGACCCGGTACTCGATCGGAGCTGCGCGGCCGGGATCCGTCGGGAGCAGGATCGCCCCGACCGCCAGGGCCACCCCCAGCACGCAACATCGATTCCCGTCGTCCGCTCGCCACACGTCGGGCAGTGATTCTACACCCCGGCGGGGGCATTCGACACGGGAGTCGTTCGAGGGCGATCGTCGCTGGCGATCTCTACGGCGCAAATCAGGACCGGTGTGAAACGCTCGCGGTTGCGGGAGGCCCTCGAAGATCGGGTTCCCCGAGGGGCCCCGATCGCCGCTTGGCCTGCACCAAGGACCCGGAGCGCGAGCCCGCTCAGGCGCCGGCGGAGCGCCGCTGGCAGTCGGCGGGCGTGTGGCCCGTATGTCGCTTGAAGAGATTCCGGAAGAACGCCAGGTCGTCGTAGCCCACCGCGGCGCTCACCTCCTGAACGCTCGCGTGGCGCTCCTCGAGGAGCTGGGGGGTGGCGCGGACCCGCATCCGCTGCAGATACTCGAGCGGGGGCAGCCCGGTGGCCTCCTTGAAGCGCCGGATGAAGTTGCGGGAGCTCATGCTGAGCTCGCGCCCCGCGTGCAGTGGCAGCAGTCCTACGTGGCCGGCGACCGGAGCTTCTGCGTCTACCTGGCCGAGGACGAGGAGGCCATCCGCGAGCACGCCGCCCGCAGCGGCTTCCCGGCCAACCGGATCGTCGAGATCCAGCGGGTCATCGACCCGACCACGGCGATCGGATGAGGGTGGGCGCGCACGATCCCACGCCCCGGCTCGGTCGGGGGCGTGGGCCACCGCCCCTCGGGCGGATGTCATGGCTCTCGCCCGGCCGAAAGGGCTGCGCAGACAGGAGTGACCATGAGCGACCACTGGACCCTCCGGGGCGCCGAGTACGGCAACTGCAACTGTGCCTTCGGGTGCCCCTGCCAGTTCAACGCGCCCAGCACCCACGGCCGCTGCGAGGCGCTGGTGGCAGGCCACATCGAGGAAGGACACTTCAACGACGTGCGCCTCGACGGGCTCGACTTCGCGATGGTGCTCCAATGGCCCGGGGAGATCGCCGACGGAAACGGACGCCAGCAGGTCATCATCCACGAGCGGGCCGACGAGGCCCAGCGCGACGCCTTGCGCAAGGTCCTCCACGGCGAGTCGACCGCTCCGGGCGCCACCCACTTCTTCGTCTACAACAGCACCATGTCCGAGGTGCTCGAGACGCTGTACGCCCCCATCGAGCTCGAGATCGACGTCGAGGCGCGCCGGGCGCGGCTCGACGTTCCGGGGCTGGTGGAGTCTCGGGGAACGCCGATCACCGATCCCCACAGCGGCGAGACCGTCCGCGCTGCCATCCACCTGCCGGGCGGCTTCGAGTACACGACCGCCGAGATGGGCAGCGGCACCTCGCGGGTGCGGACGGGAATCCAGCTCGACCTCGACGGCAGCTACGGACAGTTCAACCTCCTGCACATGAACCAGGACGGCGTGATCCGCTAGCCGGGCTGCGGGCTGCGCCCGCAGCCAACGCTGGGTGGCCTCTCGTGAGCCCTCTCTCTCCTCCCGCCGCCCGCTCGCTGCGCCTCCGCGACCGACGGGCGGTCCTCGCCGCCCTGGCCGGCGTGACGCTGCTGGCATGGATCTACCTGGTGATCCTGGCGCAGCGCATGGGCGAGATGCCCGGCATGGAGGGAATGCTCGCCCTGCGACCCTGGACCGGGCTCGACTTCGCGCTGATGCTGCTGATGTGGGCCGCGATGATGGTGGGCATGATGGTGCCGAGTGCGATTCCCATGGTGCTGGTCTACGCCGCCGTCAGCCAGAAGGCAGCAGGGCAGGGCTCGCCCCTGCCCCCTACGGCGATCTTTGCCAGCGGGTACGTGGTTGCCTGGACGCTCTTCAGCGTCGGCGCCACCTTCGCCCAGTGGGGGCTCGAGCGGACCGCGCTGCTCTCCCCCTCGATGGTGGCGACGAGCCCGACCCTGGGCGCGGCGCTCGTCGTGGCCGCCGGCCTGTATCAGTTCACCCCCGCCAAGCAGGCCTGCCTGCGCCACTGCCGCTCTCCGGCCCACTTCATCTCGGAGCACTGGAAGCCGGGAGCCCTCGGTGCGCTGCGCATGGGGCTCGAGCACGGGGCCTACTGCCTGGGCTGCTGCTGGGTACTGATGGGTCTGCTCTTCTTCGGCGGAGTCATGAACCTGCTCTGGGTGGCGGCCATCACCGTCTTCGTGCTCCTCGAGAAGCTCCTGCCCTCGGAGCGGCTGGTGCGATGGGCGGGGCTGGCGCTGATGGGCACCGGGACCCTGCTGCTCGCCCTGGCCTGGATGAGGGAGGGTGGCTCGTGAGCGCGGAGGACATCCTACACTGGTGTGACGAACGCTCGGGAAAGGACGTTTCGCCATGATCCTGACCGGCAAGACCCTGGTGGTGTCCGGTGTCGGCGCGGGGCTCGGACGCGAGCTGGCCCGGCTGGCCCTGCGCGACGGGGCTCAGGTGCTGCTGGCCGCCCGCACCGCCTCGGTGCTCGAGCAGACCGCCAAGGAGCTCGACCCCTCCGGCGAGCGCGTCGCCCACGCCACTACGGACATCCGCAGCGCCGACGACTGCGAGGCGCTCGCGAGCCTGGCCGTCGAGCGCTTCGGAAGCCTCGACGCGGTGGTCCAGGTGGCCGCCTACGAGGCCGCCTTCGGAAGCCTCCAGGAGACCGACTTCGAACGCTGGCGCCGCGCCTTCGAGACCAACGTTCTCGGAAGCCTCACCCTGGTCCGCGCCGTCGTCCCCCGCATGAAGCAGGCCGGGGGCGGGGCGATCGTGCTGATCGGCTCCCAGTCCATGTACCAGCCCCAGCTCCCCCAGGCCGGCTACGCCGCCTCCAAGGGTGCGTTGCTCTCCGCCATGTACCACCTGGCCGAGGAGCTCGGCTCCGACCGCATCCGGGTCAACATGGTCGTGCCCAGCTGGATGTGGGGCCCGCCGGTGCAGGCGTTCGTACGGATGCGCGCCAAGGCCGAGGGGATCTCCGAGGAGGCCGTGGTGGAGGAGATCGAGAGCCACATCCCGCTGGGGGAGATCGTCCCGGACGAGGACGTGGCCGAGGCTGCGCTGTGGCTGTCCTCGGAGCGGGCGCGGAGCATCACCGGCCAGACCCTGCTGGTCAACGGCGGTGAGCTGCTGCGCTAGAGGGGGGAAGGTGGTCGGGGATCGCTATCCGGTCGGGTCGAGCAGCACCTTGAGGACGCCGTCGCGCCGCTCGGCGAAGAGCGAATAGGCCTCGGCGCCCTCGGACAGGCCCATCTGGTGGGTGAACACGAACTCGGGCTGCAGGCGCCCCTCCACGACGAGGGGGACCAGGGCTGGCCAGTAGCGCGGCACGGGGCACACCCCGATCCGGAAGGTCACGCCCTTGAAGAGCGCCAGGCCCATCGGGAACGGGAAGGCCATGTTGGTGCTCACACCGACGACGCTGACCGTCCCGCCCCGCCGCACCAGACCGAGGGCGGCCTGGATGGAGTCATCGGCGCCCACGGCCTCGATCACGCGGTGGGGACCGAGTCCTGCGGTCGCCTCCAGGACCTGGGCCGAGGCGTCCCCCGAGGCGTCGCAGGGGATCGCGCCAAGTCGCTCCGCCGCGGCCAGCCTCTCGGGAACCCGATCCAGAGCGAAGATCCGCGCGGGGCCGAACAGGCGTGCGCACAGGATCGCCATCAGCCCCACCGGGCCACAGCCGATCACCGCCACGTCCTGGCCCGGCTCGATCTCCGCCCCGGCCGCGCCCAGATAGCCGGTGGGCAGGATGTCGGTGAGGAGCACGGCCTGCTCCGGGCCGATGCCCTCCGGGATCCGGCACAGGCTGCCGTCCGCCTGGGGCACGGCCAGCGCCTCGGCCTGCCCCCCGGCGAGGCCCTGGTTGGTGCCGAAGACGCTGGCGAGGCCCCGCTCGCATTCCGTCACCCGCCCCGCCAGGCAGAGCCGGCACTCGCCGCAGCCGACCACCCCCGAGACCAGCACCCGGTCGCCGGCCCGGAAGCGCTGCACGCCGCTGCCCACCTCGACGACCTCGCCGATCGCCTCGTGCCCCACCGTATAGCCCCCCTGCGGGCTCAGCTGCCCATGATAGATGTGGAGGTCCGAGCCACAGATCGCGGTGCGCTCCACCTTCACCAGGGCTCCCGCGGCATCCGGGGGGGACGGATCGGGCACGGTCTCGCAGCGGACGTCCTCCGGACCGTGGTAGACGAGCGCGCGCATCCGTTCCTCCTCGAATCCTCGGCGAGCGAGCCCACGCCGAGCGCTCGCCGCCGGGAAGCCGAGTCTAGACCGCCGGGGCGGGGCTCGCCTTGGCGTCCGTGCCGAGGTCTCGAGGCGCCCCTTGACCGCTGAATTAGTCATCCGTACAATCCGGTTGTCTGATTGACTAATCTCAGGGAGACAAGGCGAGGCATGACCCCGACGGCGGCAGCGCGGACCCGGCCCGGCGGGGCCCCCGAGACCCGGGAGCGCATTCTTCAGGCGGCCCTCGAGGCCTTCTCGACCCAGGGCTTCGACGGCGCCACCACCCGGGAGATCGCCGCGCGGGCCGGCGCCAACGTCGGTCTGCTCCAGTACTACTTCGGCGACAAGTCCAGGCTGTGGCGGGCGGCGGTGGATCGCGCCTTCGAGGCCCTGCGCGCGGGTCTCGAGGACGTGCTGCGGGAGGAGGCCGAGTTTGGAGACCGCGAGCGCCT
>JBDLIK010000288.1:0-5043 GCA_039714895.1 Myxococcota bacterium
CTGCCGCCATGGCGCCCAGAGTGCCGGGTCTCGCCGGGCGGCGCGAGCCCCTCGAAGAGGGAGGCGATACCCTCTTCCCCCTGCGGTGCCGGCCCTGCCCTCCCCACGGCCCGACAGCCCCCCGAGCCACCCCCCGGGAGGTTCGTGATGGAGCAGGCACCCCGCGAGCAGTGGGCAAGCAGTCTGGGCTTCACGCTGGCGGCGATCGGCTCGGCCGTGGGCCTCGGCAACATGTGGCGCTTCTCCTATCTCGCCGCCGAGAACGGGGGCGCAGCGTTCGTGGTGCTCTACCTGGCGTTCACGGCCTTCGTGGGGCTCCCGGTGATGCTCGCCGAGTTCACCGTGGGCCGAGGCGCCGGCAGGAGCCCGGTTTCGGCGCTCGCGCACTTCGGAGGTTCTCGCTGGCGGTGGCTCGGGGCGCTCTTCGTCGCCAGCGGCTTCCTGATCCTTGCCTACTACAGCGTGATCGCAGGCTGGACGCTGCGCTATGCGCTGCTGGCGCTCTTCGGAGGCCTCGCGGCCGACGCGGGCGCTGCGTTTGGCGAGATCGCCACCGGCAGCAGCGCGGTCGGGTTCCACCTCGTGTTCATGGCCGCGACCGTCGCCGTCGTGATGGGCGGCATCCGGGGGGGCATCGAGCGCGCCGCCCTGGTTCTGATGCCGGCGCTCTTCGTCATCGTCCTCGGGCTCGCCCTCTATGCCGCCACCCTCGACGGCGCTCGCGCCGGCTACACCGCCTATCTCTCCGTGGATCTTGCCGCCATCACGAACCCGGCGGTGCTGCGGGACGCCGCCGGCCAGGCCTTCTTCAGCCTGAGCCTCGGTATGGGCGCCATGCTCACCTTCGCGAGCTACCTCTCCCACCAGCATCACCTTCCCGACGAGTCCCTGGTCATCGCGTTCTCGGACTTCGCCGTCGCCTTCGTGGCCGGGCTCGTCGTCTTCCCGCTGCTGTTCGCGCTCGGACTGCAGCAGGAGGTGGGGGAGAGCACGGTGGGGGCGCTCTTCATCACCCTGCCCCAGGCCTTTGCGGAGATGGGAGGCGCGGGCCGGGTGGTGGGCGCGCTCTTCTTCGTCGCCCTGGCGGTGGGCGCGCTGACCTCGGCGATCTCGCTGCTCGAGGTGGTGGTGGCCAGCGCCATCGACTCTCTCGGCTGGACGCGCCGACGCGCGGCGTGCCTGCTCGGGGGCGCGATCGCGCTGCTCGGCGTCCCCGCCGCCCTCGACCTCGAGGTCCTCGGCACCATGGACCAGCTGGCGGGCAACTTGTTCCTGATCGCGGGTGGCCTCTCTCTCTCGCTGTTCGTGGGCTGGCGCATGGAGGACCCGCTGGGCGAGGTGAGCCGCGGCGCCGAGGGTGTGCGCTGGTTCTTCCTGTGGCGCTCGCTGCTGCGCTGGGTGGTTCCTGCCTTCCTCGCCGTGGTGCTCGTCTTCTCCGCCCGGGACAGCTTCGAGCTGCTTCGCGATCTACTCCAAGGAGGATGAGCCGGCGCACTCGTTCCCGGCTAGGGGTGTGCGCGCCGGACGCTGCCAGGCGCGGGTGGAGGGAGCCGCTCCCGCAGCCTACGTCGAGCACGCGCTGGCCGGCACCCGGCGCCAGCGCATCGAGCAGCCGCTCGAAGAAGACCTCGTTGGGCCGCTCGCTGTAGAGGCGGTGGGACTCCAGCCGGATCCGGAGCTTCTCGCCGTCCCCGTACTGGTCGGCCAGGTAGGCAGGATCGGTTGCGCGTTCCACCGGCCTCAGACCAGGATCTTGCGCCCGCCTTCCGTCACCCGCTCTGCGCCCGGGTCGTCGGGCGTGGGCACGGCGCGCCCCCGCTGCACGGCGGGGCGCTCGCCTACCTTCTCGATCCAGCGCTGCACGTTCGGCAGGTCGTCCACGTCGACCCCCGCCCAGGCGTGGATGGAGACCCAGGGCCAGGTGGCGATGTCGGCGATCCCGTAGTCGCCCGCCAGGTACTCGGCCTCGCCCAGGCGCCGCTCCATCACCGTATACAGGCGCTTCGTCTCCCGCTGGTAGCGCTCGATCGCGAAGGGGATCTTCTCGGGTGCATAGCGGTAGAAGACGTTGGACTGCCCTTGCATGGGACCGACCCCACCCATCTGGAACATCAGCCATTGGAGGGCCACCGAGCGCGCCTTCGCGTCGCTGGGCAGCAGCTGTCCCGTCTTCTCGGCGAGGTACAGGAGGATCGCTCCGGATTCGAAGACCGGGAAGTCCCCAGCCTCGCGATCCACGATGGCCGGGATGCGCCCGTTCGGGTTGATGCGGAGAAACCAGTCCTCCTTCTGCTCGAGCTTGTCGAGGCGCACCGGCTTCACCTCGTAGGGAAGCTCGAGCTCCTCGAGCATGATGGAGGCCTTCCAGCCGTTCGGGGTGGGGGACGTGTAGAGGTCGATCATGGGGGCCTCCTCGCTGGCAGGGCGAGGCTAGCACCTCCGGTTGTGGGTCCGCTGCGCTACTCGGGGATCGAAGGCTCCCAGCGGATGCGGACGGTCCGCCTGCCCCAGGCGATCGCCGCCTCGCGATCGACGCCCATGTAGATGTCGATCTTGCGCCGCCAGCGGCTCGCCATCTTGTCGAGGACGACGTACTCGTCGGGCAGGCCATCGATGCGCACCCGCGCTCCCCGGGTGAGACCCACGGCCAGGAGATCGTGGGAGACCGCGATCGCCTTGAGGCCTGGTGAGAGGCGATCGCCCCAGGCGGCCAGGCTCGGGTCTCCCTCGGTCTGACCGGGTAGCGAGTTGTAGGCGGTCGCGGTCACCTGCAGCGTCCGCTCGGCACCCTGCGCCGGCGCCGCCATTGCGACCGGGATCAGCAGGAAGCGGGAGACGATGCGCCAATCCATTTCTGACGCTCCTTCGAAGGCCCGAGGGACTCATCGGAGCGACAGGCTCCCCGCTTGACCGGGGCCGCCGTACGAGATCAGGAGCGTGTCAGACGATGCACGCCGTAACCGGTCACGACCCAGGACACTAGAATCCCGGCGACGCTCCACCATCCCGCGAAGATCATCCCGTCGTGCTTGTCGAAGACAACGTCGTGAAAGAAGACGTAGTTGTTGAACAGGATGCCCGCCGCGATCAGCGCGAAGGCGATTCTGCGTTCGTTCATCGGTACCCTCCTTGGAGGGCGGGTCGCTGCCCGCCTGGCTCCAACGCGCCGCCGGGGGCGGAGTATGGACCAGAGGCGGCCGACGGCAAGGCCCCGCCAGGCTGATACGCTCCCGCTCCCGGAGGTGCCGATGACCTGGATCCGCAATCGCCCCCTTGGCCTCGTCTACCGGGATCCGGCCCTCTCGGAGGGCGGCTACACGCTCTTCTGCTCGGTGCGCGGCCACACCGCCACCCTGCTCGACCCCGAGGGCCGGGTCGTCCACCGGTGGCACCATCCCCAGGGCATCCAGCACCTCCATCTGCTCGAGAACGGCAACCTGCTGATCCAGACCCTGCCTCCCGAGGACGCCGGCGGCGCCGAGCAGATCGGCGGCTCGGCCGAGGTCCTGGCCGAGCTCGACTGGGAGAGCCGCGTGGTCTGGGAGTATCGCGACGTCCTCATGCACCACGACTACGTGCGCATGGGGGACGGCCACCATCTGGTGGTTGCCTGGGACAAGCTCCCCGAGGAGCTCAACCATCGCGTGCAGGGCGGCCACCACGTCGAGGACGATCCACGTCCCATGTGGGCCGACGTCGTCAAGGAGATCGATCCCGCCGGCGAGATCGTCCGCGAGTGGCGCTCCTGGGAGCATCTCTCCTTCGAGGAGGACCGCATCTGTCCTCTCGAGAGCCACAAGGAGTGGACCCACACCAACTCCATCGATCTGACGCCCGAGGGCGATTGGCTGATGAGCTTCCGGCTCACCGATACCGTTGCCCTCATCGATGGCCGCAGCGGCGAGGTGAAGTGGCGCTGGGGTCCGGGAGAGCTCTCCCACCAGCACTGCGCGAGCTGGCTGGAGAACGGCCACCTGCTCCTCTTCGACAACGGCTGTCACCGGCGGCGTGCTCCCACCTTCTCACGGGTGGTCGAGTTCGATCCCGAGAAGAGGGAGATCGTCTGGAACTACCTGGACCGGACGATCCTGGGCTTCTACAGCTTCATGGGCAGCGGCTGCGAGCGCTTGGCGAGCGGCAATACCTTCATCACCGAGAGCGCGACGGGCCGGATGTTCGAAGTCACGCCCGAACGGGAGACCGTGTGGGAGTGGGTGAGCCCCTGGGTCCTGCCGAGCCGCTTCGGCCCGACTCCGGCGGTCTTCCGGGCCCATCGCATCGCCGCAGACGACCCCCGCCTCGCGGGACGATCCCCGTCGCCCGAGCCCTACGAAACCCTCAATCGCCGCATCGCGGCCCACGAGGTGCTGGGCGAGGAGGACGACGCATGCCCCGAGGACTGATCCGGCTTGCGCGGGCTTCTCAGCGGGTGAGGCCGGGCGCGTGGCCGCCGCTCGGCCGCCAGAACGGCACGGCGATCGGCCCGATTCCCTCGAGCTCGGCGGGCAGCGCGTAGGCCTCGACGGGCATGCCGATGCGTACGTCCTCCACCGCGCAATCCGTCACGTTTCCCATCATGCGCACTCCCTCCACGAGCTCGATCATGGCCACCACGTAGGGAAGGCGATCTCGGAACGGTCGGGCGCCCATCTGGCGGACGATCGTGAAGGTATGAACCGCACCGCGACCCGAAGCCTGCTCCCACTCCGGCGTCTCCCCGCAGCGGGTGCAGAGCGCCCGAGGGTAGAACTGGGCGTGGTCGCAGGACGAACAGCGCTGGTAGAGGAGTCGTCCCTCGGCCGCGCCCCTCCAGAAGGGCTCCGCGACTCCGTCCGGTGCGGGCAGCGGCCCCTCGTAGCTCCGATCGCTTTCGACCCTCACCGCGCGCTGCCTCCCCGGCCCAGGACCACGGCCCCGATGCACGAGAGCCAGCCCCCCGAGCCCACCGCCAGGGCGAGCCTCGCGTCCGGTATCTGGGCCTCTCCGGCCTGCCCCCGCAGCTGCCGTACCGCCTCGATCAGGAGGAAGATGCCGCGCATGCCC
>JBDLIK010000289.1:0-5007 GCA_039714895.1 Myxococcota bacterium
CACATGGACCACATCCAGGGTCTGGGCTTCTTCGAGCCGCTGTTCCGCCCCGCCATCGAGACACACATCTGGGGACCCTCGTCGACCACGCTGGATCTTCGCGCTCGTCTGAGCCGCTATCTCTCGCCGCCGCTGTTCCCCGTGCGCCTGCGCGATCTGCCCAGCCGTCCGGAGCTGCACGATGTGGTCGAGCTCGGCACCTTCCAGATCGGTCCGTTCACCGTCGATGCAGAACTCGTCTGCCACCCCGGACCCACGGTGGGCTACCGAATCGAGGCCGACGGCGCATCGCTCGCCTACCTTCCCGACCACGAGCCCGCCCTCGGGCTCGCGGAGCTCCCGTCGGACCCCGACGACGTGCCGGGTCTCGGTCTCGCCGAGGGGGTGGATCTGCTGATCCACGACACGATGTTCACCCCGGACGAGTACCCTCGCTACGTCGGCTGGGGCCACAGCTCCTATCCCCAGGCCCTCGCCTTCGCAGAGACCGCTCGAGTCAAGCAGTTCGTGACGTTCCATCACGACCCGAACCACAGCGACGCGCTACTCGATCGCCTCTTCGACGACGCGACGTCGTCGACGCTGTCCTACCAGCTGCTGCGCGGAGTCGAAGGGGCGTCCTTCGAGCTCTCTCGCTGACCTCGGCCGAGGTCTCCCGGGCGACTTCGCGAGCTCGAGGATCGGCATGCGTCAGGGGGACGCGAGCCGGCCCTGGTCGTTCAGCTCGTAGTCGCGCCCGCGCCAGCTCACCCGACGGACCCGATAGGCCCGCGCAAACATGATGGGTGCGACCAGGTAGGCCACCGCTGGGGCCAGCCAGTGGAGACCCCGAAGCGGTGCTCCCCCGACGCGCTGGTGGAGCCCGCCCACACTCGCCACCACCAGCGCGGCGAGGGCGCCGTAGGCGGCGGCGAAGAGTCCCTGCCCCGAAAGCGTGAAGGCAAGGGCGCCCAGGGCCCCCACCCAGAAGGAGGCAGCCCGCACGGCGATGGGGATCTTGAAGCTCCAGTCCGGAATCCCGGTGCGCGAGAACGCGAACCAGCGGGCGGCCACGTTCAGGGCATCCCGAGGTCCGCGGCCCCATTGGATGATCCGGATCGGATGGCTCGAGCACACGTTGCGTAGCCCCGCGGCCTGCACGAGCTGCCCGATGTAGAGGTCGTCCACGAGCTGCCCGCGGACCTTGTCGAGCCCGCCCGTGGCGGCCAGGGCTTCGCGCGTCATCGCCATGAACTGGCCGAGAATGAAGGGCAGCTCGCCTTCGCAACGGCGCACCCACTCCGCCGCGGGCGGGTTGTAGAAGCCGTTCAGCAGGATGGCGCAGACCGCATCGCCCAGGGTCCGGTTGGGCTCGGAGACGATCACCGGCGCGAAGGCGCTTCCCACGTCGGGGCTCTGGAGCAGCGTCTCCACCAGGACGCGGAGCGCGTGGCGATCCGTACGGATGTCGGAGTCTGCGAAGACGACGACCTCGCCCCCGGCCTTTTCGAGGCCCTTGATCATCGCGTTCAGCTTCCCCGTCTGCCCGGGCGGGGGCGCTCCGCAGAACAGGATCTCGGCCGAGCCATGGCGCCCGCTGCGCTCGTGCTCGTCGATCGCCTCGCGCGCGGTGGCGACCGCGGGCTCCTGCTCGTCGTCGAAGACGAAGAGGGTCTGGACGGCGCCGGGGTAGCCCGGATCGAGACCGGCGCGCATGTTTTCGGCGGCGCCGGAATCGAGCCCCTTGACCGGCCGGATGACCGTGATGGAAGGATAGGCTTCGAGCGGAGCCGGCCCCTGGCGTGGCGAGAGCGCGCGCATCCACCGGAAGTGGGTGCGGAGCTCCAGCACCAGCAGTGCCACAGCGATTCCAAGTACGCAGAGCGTCGCCAGCAAGCTCACCCCCCGGGTCCCGTCGGACGGGAGCGGAACGTAGCGGATCGGCTACGGTCTCTCACGTCCATGGGGTGACACCGCGGGCGCGGCGGAGGTGTGTTCGTTCGGGGGCGGGCGCACTTCGAGACGGTCGCCTCTCCAAGCCCACATAGGAATCGCCGTTGACCACTGCGATCGAACGCGCGCTCTGCGGGATCGCCGCCGGACTGGTGGACTTCTCGGTGCGCCGGCGCGTCGGCGTCCTCCTGGTCGCGGCCGCGGTCACCGTCGCGGCCGGTTGGCTGGCGGCAACGGGGCTCGAGCTCGACTCGGATCCCGACAGCATGACGTCTCCCGAGCTGCCGTTCCGGCGCACCCAGGCGGAGCTCGAGACGGCCTTTCCGCAGCTCGTCGACAACCTCGTGGTCCTGGTCGAGGCGGAGACCGGCCGCGACGCACGAGCCGCGGCGGAGTCGCTGGCGGACCGTCTCCGGGCCGACCAGGAGCACTTCACGGCC
The DNA here is from genome assembly GCA_039714895.1 of Myxococcota bacterium. Classification (GTDB taxonomy): domain Bacteria; phylum Myxococcota_A; class UBA9160; order UBA9160; family DASRUS01; genus JBDLIK01. Next base: position 2,373 of record JBDLIK010000289.1, read on the forward strand.
GTTTTCCTGCCCGGGGAAGGGCCCTTCTACCGGGAGCATGGCCTGCTCTACCTCGACCCGGGAGCGCTCGAGGAGCTGGGAGCGCGACTCGAGCGCGCGGGGCCGCTGCTCACCGCGCTCGAGGCGCGTCCCGAGCTCTCGACCTTCCTCTTCGCGCTGGCCCATCTGGAGAACCAGGGCGGCGGGCTCGCGACCCTCGGCGACGAGGGGCTCCTGCTGGTGGACGAAGTCACCTCGGCGACCGGGGTCTTCCTGGACGGTGGCGGTGAGCCCATCGCCTGGGACCAGATCTGGAGCGATCTGGTCGGTGCGCCGCCGGATCGCCGCCAGATCCTGCTGCTCCAGCCGGCTCGTGATTTCGCGGCCTTCGGGCCGGCCCTCGATGCCATCGCCGCGGTGCGGGCGTTCGGCCCCGAGCTCGAGCGAAGCCACGGGGCCAGGGTGCGCGTGACGGGAGACGTGGCGGTCCTGACCGAGGAGCTCTCCATGGCGGGGGGGCAGATCCTCGTCGCCGCCTCGGTTTCCCTGGTGCTGGTGGCGCTGCTTCTGTTCGCCTGCTTCGGAGCCCGCCTCAGCCTGGCCACGGTCTTGACGCTCCTGGTCGGGCTCGTCTGGACCGCGGGTTTTGCGGCTCTTGCGGTGGGCCGACTGAACGCCCTGACCGTGGCCTTTGCCGTGCTCTACATCGGACTCGGCATCGACTTCGGCCTCCACTTCGCCGTCGGCTACCGCGAGCGGCGCGCGGCGGGCGCGGCGCCAGCGGGCGCTCTGGTCGCCACAGGCCGCGGCGTCGGAAGCTCCCTCGTCTTCTGCGCGCTCACCACGGCCATCGGGTTCTTCGCGTTCGCGTCCACCGACTATACCGGCGTGGCGGAGCTCGGGCTGATCTCGGGAACGGGCATGTTCCTGAGCCTGCTCGCGACCCTGAGCGTGCTGCCGGCGTTGGTTGCGGCCGGGCTCGACGCGGGCCCGAATGCGCGGCCGCCGTGGCTCGACCGGGTGCGGTGGAGACTCCCGCGCTTCCCGCTGCGCGCGCCACGACGCGTCGTCGCAGGGGCTCTCGGAGCCGCCGTGCTCGGCGCGCTCGCCGTGCCCTCCATTCGCTTCGAGACCGACCCCCTCGACGTGCGCGATCCGCGCGTGGAATCCGTCCAGGCCATGCGGGAGCTGCTGTCCGGCAGCGAGCGGGCGCCGTGGACGGCCCAGGCGCTGGCCGCGGATGGCGTGCAGGCACGGCGTCTGATCGCCGAGCTCGAGGCGCTGCCGGAGGTGCGGCGGGCCTACAGCGCGAACGAGCTGCTCCCGGCCGAGGCCGCACGCAAGACCCGCCTGTTGGCCGACATGGCGGAGGGGCTGCAGTCGGAGGCCCCCGCCGATCTCGGCGAGCTCGCGATGGGCATCGACCCGGCGGAGGCCCTCCGGGTCGCGATCCACCAGCTGGAGCTCGCCGTGGAGCTCCGGGCGGAGCTCGCTGCCCCCGGCGAAGCCGTCGGACCCGCCCCAGCGGTGACACGCCTGCTCGAGACGCTCGGGGAGCTGGCCGATCGGCTGGCTGCGGCCCCGCAGCAGGTCGACGTGGCCGGTCTCGACGCGCAGCTCTTCGGCGGCCTGACGGACGTCCTGCCCGGCCTGCGCAGGGGGTTGCGCGCGGAGCCGCCGACCCAGAGCGATCTTCCGCCCGCGGTCCTCGAGCGCTGGATCGCTCGCGATGGTCGCATGCGCATCGAGATCTTTCCCGCGGAGGATCTGTCCGTGCCGGGTTCCCTCGAGCGCTTTGCCGATGCGGTTCGCCGCGTCCATCCCGAGGCCGGCGGTGCGGTGGTGGGGACCGTGGAATTCGCTCGGGCGATCGTGGGCGCACTGCGGGAGGCGCTCAGGAATGCGCTGGTCGTGATCACGGCGCTCCTGATCCTGCTGTGGCGCAGCCCACGCTTCGCGATCTTCACGCTGTCGCCGCTCCTGCTCGGCGCCCTGGTGACGGCCGCCCTCACCCCCGCGCTGGGCATGCACTTCAACTTCGCCAACGTGATCGTGCTGCCGCTCGTTCTCGGCATCGGCGTCGACAGCGGCATCCACCTGGTGCACCGGCACCGCTCCCGCCCGCCCGGCGCAGCCGACGTGCTCCAGACGGGCACCGCACGCGCCGTCTTGCTCAGTGCGCTCACCTCGATCGCGAGCTTCACCACGCTCGCCTTCGCCTCCCACCAGGGCATCGCGAGCCTGGCCCAGCTCCTGGTGCTGGGTGTCGGGGCGGTGCTGGTCGCCAACCTGATCGTCCTGCCCGCCTTCCTCGCCTGGGCGGAGCGGGCGCCAGCACCGGCGGCGAGGGGGTCGGAGGAGAAGGCACCCGAAGCGGAGCGCCCCGCGTCCGCGTGACCCTCTGCACCCGTGGGCCGACCACGGCTAGGCCAGCGGAATCCGGAACGCATGCGCGGCGCCATCCTCGAGCGGCGCATCGAGAGAGATCCTCAGATCTTCGCCCTGCTGCTCCCAACGAACGGGTCCGCCGGCCAGCAGGGTGACCTCCGAGGAGGGTCGAGCGCACACACCGCGCAGGGTCAGCTCGGAAGCGGAGGCGCCGCCCAGGACGATGGCATAGAGCCGGTCTGCCTTCCGCGTGAAGCGGATGGAGCGG
>JBDLIK010000290.1:0-4983 GCA_039714895.1 Myxococcota bacterium
CCGGAAACAAGCGGCCCCCCGGAAACCTTCCGGGGGGCCGATCAACCTGGTGCCCGGGTGCCGTCGAGCAAGGCGGGGTGCCGTTCTAGGGGAAAGCGCCTTTCTGGATCTCTCCGATCACCCGGGCTGGAATCGATTGGTGAGCGCGCCCATGTGTTCACCCACCGAATCCGTACCAAGTTGGCTCCACGTCTCGATGGCATTACAGGTTTCGTGCCAAGCGACACAGCCCTGCAACTCATTGATCTTCCTGAGAATCCGAAGCTCTCGCCACAGCGGGGGCTGGAATCCGTTGCGGCATGGGCAGCTTCCCGCAGCCGTGCCATGCAGGGGAAACCCTGAATGATTCCGGTGAGATGAGTCGCTGGATCCGCCCTGCAGCCCGAGGAAGCACTGCATCCAAAGGATGCATGCCGAGGCTGCGTGCCACCCTGGTCGCCGTCGCAATGGGCTGCGCGATCCCGGCTCCCGAGATCGCCTTCCACAGCGCGACGTCGCCGAGCTCCGAAGAGGGCTACTGCGCGTGGTTCGGCGACCGGCGGGGCGACGTTCTGTACTTCGGGGAGGCTGGGTTCTGGTGGAGCTTCCGTCACAGCGGCGGAGACCCCAGGGCCGACCGCGCGGTGCCCGGGCCGGTTCGCCTGGGCCGCTTCGATCTGGTCTCCCGGAAGCTCCTCGAACCGCTGGCGATCGCGCCGAGCGGAGCCTCCGGGACCTGGGACGTGCTCGCCCACCCGAACGGGCGCGTCTACTTCACGACCTTCTTCGACCCGGCGGGCTCGGTCGATCCCCGCTCCGGGCGGGTGGTGCGCTTCGGCCCCGAGACCATCGGGCTCAACGAGCTTGCCCCGGGACCCGACGCGAGCCTGCTGGCGTCCCGCTACGGGGGCCCCGGTGAGCGGAGGGGTGCCGTGGTCCGGCTCGACCCGGACGGCACCCTCCTCGAGGAGTTTCCGCTGGCGGCTCCCGAGGGCCATCGGGTGGCGGCCAAGAGCCTGGCCTGGGACCCCGGGCGCAACGAGGTCTGGGTCAACACGGATCTCCTGCCCGAGGGTCCGGGCCCGGTCGGCTACGACGCCCGCGTCCTCGACGCCTCGGGGAAGGAGATCCTGCGCTTCGAGAGCCCGGAGCTCCACTTCGTGCGCTTCCTGCCCGACGGCACCGGCTACCTGGCCTGGCTGGAGGGAACGCGGCTCTGGCTCGAGGTGCTGCCCCCCGAGCGGAGCGCCCCCCGGGCCGACGGGCGACGGATCCTGCTCGACGAACACTTCCCGACCGGCCACGACTTCCTCCAGGACCTCACCCCGCTGCCCGGCGGGGGCGTCCTCGCCACCCGCTGGAGCGGTCGGGTCCATCGGGTGGGGGATGACGAGATCCGCAGCTACGTGCTTCCCCGTACAGACGAGCACGGTCTCTACTACACCGCCGTGCTGGCCGACGGTCACCTCTGCGCGACCTTCTGCGGAGGGGTCACGGTGGTGTGCCGCCGGGTGGACTGATGCCCTAGACTGCGCCGTCGTGTTCGCCGCCCGCCGCCAGCGCTTCCTGGATGCCATGGGGCCGGACGCGATCGCGGTCCTGCTCGGTGCCCGCCCCATCACCCGCTCGGCCGATACCCAGTATCCGTTCCGCCAGGACAGCGACTTCCACTACCTGACCGGCTTCGACCACCCGAACGCCAGCGCGGTGTTGCGCACCGACGGCGGGCCGCGCTTCACGCTCTACGTGGAGCCTCGGGAGCCCGAGGCCGAGATCTGGACCGGGATCCGTCCGGGCGTGGAGGGCGCTCGGGACGACTACGGCGCCGACGAGGCGCACGGAAGCTCCGAGCTGCTCGAGCAGCTGCCCCGGCTGCTGGAGGGAGGGCGGATCATCTATCACCACCTGGGCCAGGACCCGGAGCTCGATCGCCGCATCGCCGGGGTCTGTGACGGGCTGCGGCTGCGCTCCCGCGCCGGCGTGGTCCCGGCGGATACGGTGATCGACCCCCGTACGATCCTCCACGAGATGCGCCTCCACAAGGAGCTCGGGGAGCTCGACCTGCTGCGCAAGGCCGCGGACATCTCCAGGGAGGCACACCAGGAGGCGGCGCGCCTGGCCCACGACGGGGTGTTCGAGTACGAGCTCGAGGCCACCCTCGACTGGGTCTTTCGGCGCCGTGGGGCCCGGGGGCCCGCCTACCCGAGCATCGTGGGAGGCGGAGCCAACGCCACCATCCTCCACTACATCACGAACGACCAGAAGCTCGAGGATGGCGACCTCGTGTTGATCGACGCCGGCTGCGAGCTCGAGGGCTATGCGTCGGACGTGACCCGCACCTACCCCGTGGGTGGACGCTTCGAGGGTGAGCGGCGGGCCGTCTACGAGGTGGTCCTGCTGGCCCAGCAGGCCGGCCTCGACGCCGTGCGACCCGGCGCCACCCTGGAGGCGATCCACGAGATCACCCTCCGGACCCTGGTGACGGGCCTCCTGGACCTGGACCTGTTGACGGGCGATCTGGACGACGTCATCGAGCGCAAGGCGTATCAGCCCTACTACATGCACCGCACGAGCCATTGGCTCGGACTCGACGTCCACGACGTGGGGGCCTACTCGAAGGACGGCGGACCACGCCCCCTCGAGCCGGGCATGGTCTTCACCGTCGAGCCCGGAATCTACGTGGCCCGGGACGACGAAGCCGCGGGCGGCTTCCGGGGCATCGGTGTGCGCATCGAGGACGACGTCGTCGTGACCCCGGATGGCTGCGAGACGCTGACCGAGGCCATCCCCAAGGCGCTCGACGAGGTCGAGGCCTGGGTGCGAGGCGCCTGACTCCCTCTCCACCCCCGATCCGACGGACAGGAGCTCCATCGCCAATGCCGAACATCGAATCCCTGCTCAAGGAGAAGCGTGTCTTCAAGCCGGACCCGGAGTTCACCCGGCGTGCCAACTGGAACAAGAGGACCGTGGCCGAGTACCGGAAGCTGGGAGCGAAGAGCCCCGAGCGTTTCTGGGCGCGGATGGCCCGTGAGCACGTCTCGTGGTTCACGCCCTGGAAGACCCTCCTGCAGTGGAAGCCGCCCTTCGCCCGCTGGTTCGTGGGCGGCAAGCTCAACGTCTCCTACAACTGCATCGATCGTCACCTCGAGGGCCCGAACGCCTGGCGTCGCAACAAGGCGGCGATCGTCTGGGAGGGGGAGCCGGGCGACTCCCGGGTGCTGACCTTCGGCGACCTGCATCGGGAGGTCTGCCGGTTCGCCAACGTCCTGAAGCATCTCGGTGTCAAGAAGGGCGACCGGGTGGCGCTCTACATGCCGATGGTGCCGGAGCTCGCCATCGCGCTGCTGGCCTGCACGCGCATCGGAGCCGTCCACAGCGTGGTCTTCGGCGGGTTCTCTGCGGAAGCCCTGCGCGACCGCATCAACGACGCGGGCGCCTGCCTGGTGGTGACCGCGGACGGGGGCTATCGGCGCGGCGGCACGGTGCCGCTCAAGGCCGCGGTGGACCAGGCCGTGCAGAACACCCCCTCGGTGGAGCACGTGGTCGTGGTACGACGCACCGGCGAGGCGGTGCCGATGAAGGCCGGGCGAGACCACTGGTGGCATGAGCTCGTGGAGGGCGCCTCCACCAAGTGCCCCCCGGCCCGGCTCGATGCGGAGCACCCGCTGTTCATCCTCTACACCAGCGGAACCACCGGCAAGCCCAAGGGCATTCTGCACACCACGGGCGGCTACCTCACCCACGTCACCGCCACCGCCCGGGCAATCTTCGACCTGAAGGAGGAAGACACCTACTGGTGTACGGCGGACATCGGCTGGGTCACCGGCCACTCCTACGTGGTCTACGGCATCCTCGCCAACGGCGTGACGACGCTCATGTACGAGGGCGCGCCCAACCACCCGGACCAGGGCCGCTTCTGGTCCATCATCGAGAAGTATCGGGTCACGGTCTTCTACACGGCGCCCACCGCCATCCGCACCTTCATCCGCTGGGGAGACGAGTACCCGAAGAAGCACGACCTCTCCTCGCTCCGGCTGCTCGGCACCGTGGGCGAGCCCATCAATCCGGAGGCCTGGACCTGGTACCACCGGGTGATCGGCGGGCGTCGCTGCCCCATCGTCGACACCTGGTGGCAGACCGAGACCGGCGGCATCCTGATCACCCCGCTTCCGGGCGCCGTCAACACCAAGCCCGGCTCGGCCACCCTCGCCTTCCCGGGCATCGACGCGGAGGTCTACAACGAGGCGGGAGAGGTCGTGAAGCCTCCGGACGGGGGATTCCTGGTGATCCGCAAGCCCTGGCCCGGAATGCTGCGGGGGATCTGGGGCGATCCCCAGCGATTCCAGGAGCAGTACTGGAGCCAGTACCCGGAGACCTACTTCACCGGCGACGGCGCCCACCGCGACAAGGACGGCTACTTCTGGGTCATGGGTCGGGTGGACGACGTCATGAACGTCTCGGGCCACCGCATCGGGACCATGGAGCTGGAGAGCGCCCTGGTCTCCCACGAGAAGGTGGCCGAGGCCGCGGTGGTGGGCCGGCCCGACGAGATCACCGGCACGGCGGTGGTGGCCTTCGTGACTCCCAAGGGCGGCGCCCGGGTGGTGGCGAGCCTCGGCGAGCAGCTGCGCAAGCACGTGGCGAGGGAGATCGGCGCCATCGCCAAGCCCGCCGACATCCGCTTCACCGACGCGCTCCCCAAGACCCGCTCGGGAAAGATCATGCGGCGCCTGCTGCGCGACATCGCCTCGGGCAAGGAGACGGTGGGCGACACCACCACCCTCGAGGACTACAGCGTGCTCGCGAAGCTCCGGGAGAGCGAGGAAGGCTAGAAGGATTCGCGCTCGCGCAAGGCCGGCGGATCGCTGGAGTGACGGCCCGGCTGCCAGCTTCCATCGGGCTGGTGGGAGAGGCCGAAGAGCTCGCCGAGCTCCGGGCGACCGCGCTCGAGGGCGGTCCCCGTGAGCCGCTCGATGACGGTCCGAATCACGCCCTTGTGGACCA
>JBDLIK010000291.1:0-4977 GCA_039714895.1 Myxococcota bacterium
CGGCGGGCGGGCGGGTGGTGGCGCTCGGGGCCTCCACCGGCGGCCCGGCGGCCCTGGTCTCCGTGCTCGGGGCCTTCGAGGGCGCCCCTCCGTGCTCGCTGGTCGTTTCCCAGCACATGCCCGAGGGATTCACCAACAGCTTCGCCCAGCGGCTCGACCGGCAGACAGCCTTCTCGGCCCGCGAGGCGCGAGACGGCGACCCGATCCAGCCGGGCCTCGTGCTCGTCGCTCCCGGAGGCCAGCACCTGGAGTTCGAGGAGGTGTCCGGACAGACGCGGGCGCGTCTGCTGCCGGGTCGCTCGTCGGATCGCTATGCACCGTCCATCGATCGCATGTTCGCGTCGGCAGCGAAACACTTCGGGACCCGGCTCACGGCCGTTCTCCTCACCGGCATGGGGGACGACGGCGCCGAAGGGACCTGCGCGGTGAGCCACGCCGGGGGCACCGTGGTTGCCGAGTCCGAGAAGACCGCCGTGGTCTTCGGCATGCCCCAGCAGGCGATCCGCCGGGGTGTCGTCGACTTCGTCCTCCCGCTGGGAGAGATCGCAGGCGTCATCGCCGGGGAGCCGGGGGCTTCCGCCGCCGCCGGGTGCCCACCGTCCTCCGAGGATTGGAAGGAGTGCCAATGAGAGACGAGCCCCGCGGGCTGTTCCAGCGTGCGGACGAGTTCGCCCAGATCTTCCGCCGAGGGGCGGAGTTCGCCCGGGAGCTGGTGCAGGAGAACGAGCGCCTGCGCCGCCAGCTCATCGACCTGGAGCGGCGGGACACAGAGGCGGAGAACCAGCAGCTCGCGACCCGCTACGTGGAGGTCGAGCAGGAGAACAACAACCTCGCGAACCTCTACGTCGCGAGCTACCAGCTGCACTCGACCCTCGATCTTTCCGAGGTGCTCAAGATCATCGTCGAGATCGTGATAAACCTGATCGGGGCCGAACGGTTCGCGGTCTACATGCTCGACGAGCGGACGCGGCTGCTCGAGGCAGTGGCCGCCGAAGGGCTCGAGACCCAGGCCCTGCCACGCTTCGCGTTGGGCGAGGGCAGCGTGGGACGCGCGGCCGAGACGCGGGAGACCCTCTGCGAGGCGACCGAGGCCAGCGACGATCCCGAGCGTCCCATCGTCTGCATCCCTCTCTCGGTTCAGGATCGCACCATCGGAGCCATCACGATCTACAGGCTGCTCACCCAGAAGGAAAGTTTCACACCCCTGGACCACGAGCTCTTCACGCTGCTCGCGGGTCACGCGGCGACGGCGATCTTCGCCGCGCGCCTGCACTCCCAATCCGAGCGCAAGCTCCACACGATCCAGGGTTTCATCGATCTTCTCACCAAGTGACCCGCGCCGCGGCGCGAGAGGAAGGGATGGATGAGGCGCCATCGCATTCTGATCGTCGAGGACAGCCCGACGATGCGGCAGCTCCTGGCGTTCGCCCTCAAACGGCTGAAGAACACCGATGTGGTGGAGGCCCAGGACGGCATGGACGGGCTGCGCAAGGTCACCAGCGATCACTTCGACCTCGCGCTGGTGGACATCAACATGCCGGTGATGGACGGGCTCAAGCTGATCAGTCTGATTCGGGGCGAAGAGACGCTCCAGCAGATCCCCATCGTCGTGATCACCACCGAGGGGGCAGAAGCCGACCGACAGCGCGCCCTGGCGCTGGGCGCCAACGAGTATCTCACCAAGCCGATCCAGGCGAATCGCGTGCTCGAGGTGGCCCGAAGCCTGCTCAAGGTGTAGGGCCGCGAGTGTGGTATAGGTTCGGCCGTGCATCGCAGGGCGGTCGCGGTCGTGCTGCTGGCGGCGCTGCTCTGCGCCTGTGGCTACGAATGGATGGCGCCTGCGTCGCGCGCCGCCAGGCCACGGGTGGCCATCGAGCCCCTGCGCAACGACTCCTTCGAGCCGGGGGTGGAGTTCGTGGTCACCGATGCTCTCCAGCGCGAGTTCCAGCGCCGGGGCAGCGTCGAGGTCGTCCCGAATCCGGAGAACGCCGACTTCGTGCTCGGGGGCGCGGTGTTGCCCCTCAAGACCCACGCGGCCAGCCTCACCTCGGTGAGCTTCGCCATCGAGTATCAACTCACCATGGCTCTGGCTCTCTCGGTGATCCGGGCAGGCGAGGAAGTCGAGGTCGACCGCAGATCGTTGCGCAAGTCCGAGTTCTACTTCGCGAGCTCCGACGTCGAGGTGCAGCGCAAGAATCGTGAGGAGGCGTTGCGCCGGGTGGCGTCAGCGATCGCCGGGCGCGTGCACGATGCCCTGTTCGAGGGGGCCGCGCCATGAACCTCGAGGCGCTTCGCGGAGAGCTCCGCCAACGCGTGAGGCCCGCCTATCTCCTGGCGGGGGACGAACCGCTGCTGCGGGATGAAGCCCGGGCCGTCATCCGCGACGCAGTGCTTCCGGAGTCCGCCCGCGACTTCAACCTCGATCGCCTCGATGGAGAGTCCGCGTCGCCGGGCAAGCTCCTCGATGCGCTCCGCACCCTGCCCGTGCTCTCGGCGCGCCGGCTGGTCGAGCTGCGCGAGCCGGAGGCGCGCAGAGCCTCGGCGCGCGGCCTCGGTGTTGCGATCGCCGAGGCGGTTTCCGAGCTCTCCGAGCAGGGCAGCACCGTGCTGGTGGTATCGGCCTCCCGCATCGATCGTCGCTCCGCGTGGGTCAAGGCCTTCCGGGAGCCGGCGGTTCGGGTGGAGTGCGATGCGCCCACCCGGACGGCGGAGCTCATGGCGTTTGCCCAGGAGGAGGCGAAGCGACAGGGGCTCACCCTCGAGACGGGGGTCGCTGAACTGCTGGTCGAGCGGGTCGGACCGCATCTGCTGGCCCTGCGTCAGGAGCTCGCCAAGGCTGCGCTGGCGGCGGGCGACGGAGGTCGGATCAGCCGCGCGCAGCTCTGCGAGCTCACCTCCGACCTCGGGGAGGACCCGGTCTGGACGCTCACGGATGCGGTGGGCGAGGGCCGGGCAGGAGACGCACTCTCGGCCCTTGGCGGCCTCCTGCAGGGTGGCGCGCCGGCTCCGGTCCTGCTGGGCGCCCTGGCCTCGCACTTCCGGCGGCTGGTCCGGGTGCGCAGCGGGGGTGGCGTCTCGGCGCCGCCCTTCGTACGCAAGAAGCTGGAGCACCAGGCTGGTCGCTACAGCGAGCGTCGGATGTCGGATTCGCTGCGCGCGATCCACGAGACCGACGAGGCCCTGAAGGGCGCGGGAGCGCTTCCCCCGGACCTGGCGCTGGAGCGCCTCGTCCTCGCCCTTGCCAGTTAGGAGCGGGCGACGGCGCGGGAGAGGCGGGCGACCCGGCGGCTGGCGCGCTTCTTCGGGATCACGCCCTTGGTGGCGGCCTTGCGCAGCTGGCGCTCGGCCTCCCGGAGCGAGCGGGTGGCGTCCTCGGCGGCGCCGCCCTCGATGGCCGTCCGCACCGACTTGACGACGGTCTTCACCCGACCCTTCACGTTGCGGTTGCGCTGCTGACGCTTGAGTGACTGGCGGGCGCGCTTCTCGGCGGAGCGGTGATTGGCCACGGTGGGCTCCTGGGCTGGCGTGGGCGCCGAGCATAGAAGCCGCACCGAGGCCTGTCGACGCCGTCCCCGGGGGCTGGTTGAGGCAGGGCCCGGTTCGGCCGATACGCAGAGGGGGTCCGCAGGGGCCCGGGGGAGAACGCCTGTTGACCGGACGCGCGCGAATCCTGGCTCTGCTGCTCGTCCTGGGGTGGACCCCGGCCGCGGCAGGCGCCTCGCAGGACCCGGCGGAGGTCGTCCCCACCGCATCCACTGAGGCCAGCGGGGCTCGGCTCCCGGCCCCCGAGCCTTCCATGCTCCGGCGTTCGACGCATGCCCAGCGGGTCGGGCGTGTTCTGCAAGGGGACGCCACGCTGGCGGATCGCCAGCGCCGCCTCGTCGCCCTCAAGGCCGAGCTCGGCCTGGGGGGCCTGGAGCCCGCGGCCCTCGCTCTGCTCCACGCGCGCCAGCTCGGCTCCCCGCTCGAACGGGCACGCGCTGCGGTCGCACTGGCTCCGGGACTCCCGGTTGCCCACGCCTCGCTGGCCTCCGCGTCGCTGGCCGATGGCGACCTGCTCGGTGCGCTCCGCTCGGGTCTGGGGGCCGCCAAGGCACTGCCCGGCCACTTCGATTCGGCGCTGTGGCTCGAGGTGACGACCCTCGAGACCCTCGGGCGGGCCTGTCTCTGGGCCGGGCTCCTGTTCCTCTGCGTGCTGGCGGCGTTCGAGCTGCCTCGGGCCGCCCACGACCTGGGCGACCTCCTGCTGCGCGTTCGCCGCGGCGACCGCGAGCGGACCGAGATGCCGACCTTCGCCCGCGCTGCGCTGCTGGCCACCCTGCTGCTGGTGCCGGTTCTGCTGGGCCAGGGAATCCTGGGCCTGTGCCTCGGGCTGTTCGCGCTGGCGATGGCCCGGGGCGGCAGATCCCGCCGGATTGCGGCTGTGGCGGCGATGGGGATGGTGCTGGCAGCCGTCCACCCCATCGCCCAGCGCGCCGAGAGAACCCTCGCCCGAGCCGCCTTCGATCCGGTGGCCAGCCCCGCCTGGGCGGCGCTGCAAGACCTTCCCTCTGGACAGGACCGAGCGCGTCTCGCCCACGCGGCGGAGGAGGACGCCAGCGCGGCCCTGGCACTGGCGCTGGCGGAGAAGCGGGAAGGCCGCTTCGAAGCTGCGGACGCCCTCCTGGCATCCCATGCGAGCCGCTCGGACGCCCCCGAACTCCTCAACAACGCCGCCAATCTGCGACTCGCTCTGGGGGACACCGAGGGCGCCGTCCGGCTCTACGAGCAGGCCGCAGCCGGCGGCGACCGGCCCGTGGTGCTCTTCAACCTCTCACAGGCCTACGGCCAGGCCATCCGTCTTCAGCAGCAGGATGCCGCGCTGGCCCGCGCCCAAGCGATCGACGCCGGCGCAGTCACCCGGCTGATCGTCAACCAGGGGGACCGGCCGGACGGCGTCTACGACCTGCCGGTGGAGGTCGGGCGCCTGCGCGCAGC
>JBDLIK010000292.1:0-4964 GCA_039714895.1 Myxococcota bacterium
CCGATTCGGCGGCGGGAGATTCGGCGCTTCTCGTCACGGACGAGATGCTCGAGGAATCCGTCCACGGACAGGCGGTCTACTGCGTCGAGTGCCACCCGTCATACGAGGGGTACCCGCATCCGGAGGGCTTGCAGCCCGCCGACTGCAGCGAGTGCCACGACGACGTGGAGGAGGAGTACGGGCAGAGCCTGCACGGCTACGCGCTAGCCCGAGGAGACGAGAAGGCCCCGACCTGCGAGTACTGCCACGGACATCCGCACGAGATCCTCGAGAGCCTGGACCCGCGGGCGCCGACCTTCCATGCCAGCGTGCCCGAGCTGTGCGCCTCATGTCACGGGGAGGCGGGGCTGATCACCGATCGGCTCGTCCGGCTCCCCCAGACGTTCACGGCCTACGCAGAGTCGGTTCACGGCCGGACGTGCGCCGAGGGCGGCGCCTGCTGCACAGACTGTCATGGCGTGCACGAGCTTCGCGGGCCGATGGACCCGCAGTCGAAGATCAGCCATCTGAACGTGGCCTCCACCTGCGGGGCCTGCCACGAGGAGATCTCGGAGGAGTTCCAGAACTCGATTCACGGGCGGGCGCTCGCCGCAGGGCTGGGCGACAGTCCGACCTGTAACGACTGTCACGGCGAGCATCATATTCTCTCGCATACGGACCCCGAGGCGACCACTTTCGCGGCGCGGCTCGCCACCGAGACGTGCGGGACCTGCCACGACGACCCCGAGATCATCGAGAAGTACAGCCTGGAAGGCGGCGTCGTGGGCTCCTACGTGGACAGCTACCACGGGTGGACCACCCGCCGGGGCTACGAGCGCGCCGCCACCTGCGTGAGCTGCCACTCGACCCACGCGGTGCTTCCGAAGTCGGATCCGGCGTCGACAGTCAACCCGGCCAACGTCCTTCAGACGTGCCAGACCTGCCATCCGGAGGCGGACGCGGGCTTTGCCGAGGCTTACGATCACATCGCCGCATCGATCACGCGGAACCCCGTCAACCGGATCATCCGGGCGATCTACATGGTGCTCATCGGAGTGGTGATCGGCGGAATGCTGCTCCACAACTTCCTGATCTTCAACTACTACCTGATCCTCTCTCGGCGGGAGAGCCTCCGGCGCCGGAGCGTCGTCCGCTTCGACCGCTTCCAGATGATCCACCACATGGTGCTGGCCGTCTCGTTCATCGTGCTCGTGATCACCGGCTTCGCCCTACGCTATCCCGACGCCGCCTGGGTGCAGCTCACCGCCCACCTCGGCCTCACCGAGCCGATGCGATCTACGATTCACCGGACCGCAGGCGTCCTTCTCGTCTTCTTCGGCATCTGGCACGTGATCTGGATCCTGACCAGCCGGCACGGCCGCCGTGAGATGAAGGCGATGCTCCCGAGTTGGAAGGACTTCAGGGATCTCGTCGACAACCTCCGGTACCACACCTTCCGGAGTAAGCGGGAGCCGTGGATCGGCCGCTACGGCTACCCGGAAAAGGTCGAGTACTGGTCGCTGGTGTGGGGGATCGTGCTCATGACCCTGACCGGGTTGGTCCTCTGGTTCCCCGAGGTGACGGTGAGGATGTTCCCATCCTGGACGATCGCCGCCTCACAGACGATCCACTTCTACGAGGCCTGGCTGGCCGCCCTGGCGATAGTGGTCTGGCACTTCTTCTTCGTGATCTTCCACCCGGACGTCTATCCGATGAACTGGGCCTGGCTCACGGGCCGGTTCACCGAGGAGCACGTGAAACACCACCATCCCGCCTGGTACGAGCAGCTGACCACCGGCGAGACGGAGGAGAGGCTGACGCAGGGAAGCGACGAGGAGGAGGGCTCCGCGTAGCGGCACCCCCACTCGGGATCAGGCCGTCGGCCTTGAAGGCTGCGGCCTTGGAGGGCGCGGCCTCCGGATTCGAGCTATCTGCCGGCGGCCCGTTCGAGTACTCGCCGAAGCTCCGCCTTCCAGTCCCGGCCCGATACGCGCGGCAGGATGTCCCTGTACTCGTCCTCCACGGCCTCGATGCTCGCGACCAGCAGCGACTCCATCAGGAACGGGTTGTGGGTGGTCGAACCCAGCACCGTGTCCGTCCCGAAGTCCGAGTCGCCGTGGAACGCCAGCTGAAGGTTGAAGTCCGCTCCGTCGCCGACCGTGAACGGCGGGTTCCGGCTGACCTCGCCATCCGGCAGCCCATCCAGCAGCACTTCCAGCTCCTCCGCCCACCGCTCGATCCGTTCGCTCGCTCTTGTGAGCGCCGAGGCCGCGGAGCTCTCCGACGAGTGGCAGCCCGAGTCCACGCATCCGACGTACGACCGCTCGTCCGGCGAGAGGTCGCACTCGTTCGGGAACGGCAGCGGGATCCCCTGTTCGTCCACGCACGGGATCGGGTTGAACGAGTGTCCCACCGAGTTGAAGAGGAACTCGCCCGTTGCCTCGTCATCGATCTCGTAGAACACGACGTGGCAGGTCGCGCACCACCGGTCGTTCGATGCCGACCCGTGCGTCCCCTGGATCTCGCCCGGATCCAGCCCCAGGCCCGGCGGGAACCAGCCTGCAGCCCCCTCCAGCAGCCCGGTCTCCGGCGCGTGCGGACCGCTCGAGGTCTCCCCATCCGGTTGGGGACGCCGGTCGTGACACTTCGAGCACAGGTGCGTCTCCGAAGACGTCGTGTTGACCGGGAAGCGCAGCTGGCCCTCGAAAGCCGTCTCCCCGTGTGGGTCGTGGCAGACGCCGCACACCACCGGCAGCGGATCGTCGCTGAACTTCTCGACGTAGTTCGCGTTCTCGCCCCACGCGATCAGAGTACCCTGGCCGCGGTGGCAGGCCGCACACGACTCAATGGATGCCGCGAAGCCCACTACCTGCGCGTGAGGCGACTCCTCCCACTGCTCCACGAACGGGTGGTGCGTGCCGGCATGACACTCGCCGCATCCGAGCTCCAGACCCACGCCCACCGACAGCGGAGCCAGAGGTCCGTTCGCGGGCCCCGGGTCGGTCACGTGGGAGCCGCCCGGACCGTGGCAGTTCTCGCACTGCACGTCGTGGTACCGGGGATCACCCGTCGTCAGCCAGCCCCCCTCGACCGTCGATGTGCTCCCCATCTGGTTCGTGGTGTGGCAGCCCTCGCAAAACTCCTGCGCGTGCCCGCTGTTCTGCAGGCCCTCCCATGCATCGGCGTGTATCGTCGTCGCCCAGGCCGACTGCTTCGATGCGTGGCACTGCCCGCAGATCGTCTGGCTCTCGTCGATTTGGCTGCTGACGTAGCCGAGGAAGCCCTCGGAGCTGGTCTGTGGGTCGGGTGGCGGAAAGACAGTCTCTTGGTCGACGCAACCCGTTAGCGGCAGATAGACCCCGAGAAGGATCAGGGGTGCCCAGCCGTACCTCACGTGTCTGTCGCCACACGCATCATGTCTCATGAAGACTCTCCGTTCGAGGCAGGCCGTGAGACGCTGGACGCTCCCGTCCTGCAGGCACTCCAAGCTGACTGGGCCAGCGGAGAGCCGTTTCGGAGGGCTATCAGATTCCGCAGCCGGCCAGGAGACTTCGTCCACTGATGCTAGCGCCAAGCGGCCGGGCCATCAAGAAAGAAGGGCCGGGGGTTGATCCCCGGCCCTTCGGCTCGAGTGATGTCTGGTAATGCCGCACGACCCTAGGCCGCGTCCGCCCTTTCAGGCTACCGGAAGACCGGAGCCCGCTGGAGCACCGCCTCCAGCTCCGCGTCCCAGTCCGTCCCGGAGACGCGCGGCAGAATGTCCGCGTAGGTCTCCTCCACCACGTCGATGCTCGCGATCAGCAACGACTCCATCAGGAACGGGTTGTGGGTCGCCGAGCCCAGCACCGTGTCCGTCCCGAACTCCTCGCTGCCGAACTCCGCCAAGGCCATGTTGAAGAACGCACCCTCGGCCACCGTGAACGTCGGGTTCGTCGGGTCGATCTCCCCACCCGGCTCATCCAAATTCGGATCCACGATCAGCAAGAGCTCCAGCAGCTCCTCCACGAGGAACTCCATGCGGGCGCTCGCCGCCGTCAGCGCCGAGGCCGCCGCCTGCTCCGAGCCGTGGCACCCCGAATCCACGCAGCCCACGTACGACCGCACGTCCGTCGACAGGCTGCACTCGTTCGGGAACGGCAGCGGAATCCCGTCGGCGTCCACGCACGGGATCGGGTTGAACAGATGTCCCACCGACGTGAGCACGAACTCGCCCGTCACCGCGTCGTCGACCTCGTAGAACGCGACGTGACAGGCAGCGCAGAAGCGCTCGTTGTTCTCCGTGCCGTGCGTGCCCAGGATCTCGCCCTCGCCAATGTTCGCGCCCGGCGGGAACCAGCCCGCGCTACCCACCAGCAGCATCGACTCCGGCGCGTGCGGATGCAGCCCGTGGCTCGAGCCCGGATCCGGCTCCGGCCGCCGGTTGTGGCACTTCGAGCAGATCTGCGCCTCGATCGACGCCGTGTTCGCCGGGAATCTCAGCTGACCATCGAACACCGCCTCGCCGTGCGGGTCGTGGCAGACGCCGCACACCACCGGTAGCGGGTCGTCGCTGAACTTCTCCAGGTAGTTCGCGTTCTCGCCCCACGCGACCAGCGTCGCCTGACCGCGGTGGCAGACGTTGCAACCCTCACGCGCCGCCGCGAAGCCCACCACGTGCGAGTGCGGCGACTCCGCCCACTGCTCCACGAACGGGTGGTGCGAGCCCTCGTGGCACTCACCGCAGCCCAGCTGCAGCTCCGAGCCCACCGATAAGGGCGCCAGCGGGATGTTGGACGCCTCCGGGTTGTTGGCGTGCGTCTCGCCCGGACCGTGGCAGTTCTCGCACTGCACGTCGTAGTACCGGGGATCCGCCGTCGTCAGCCAGCCGCCCTCCGAGACCGACGTGCTCCCCATCTGGTTGTCCGTGTGGCAGCCCTCGCAGAACTCCGCCGCGTGTCCGCTGTTCTGCAGGCCGTTCCACGCGTCCGCGTGCACCGTCAGCACCC
>JBDLIK010000293.1:0-4957 GCA_039714895.1 Myxococcota bacterium
TTACACCGAATTCAAGGTGGTTTCCACCGCCTCCAGCGGCCGTACCACGGCGCGCATCTCGGCTGCCGGCGCCGGCATTGCGCTGGAGGCCGGGCCTCTCCCCACTGGAGAGCAGGCCGTCCTGGGCGAGCCGGCGGCCATCGACGAGGCGCTCGCGAACGTGATCAAGAATGCACTCGAGGCATGCGACCGGGGCGGGCACATCGCCGTGCGCACCCAGGCCCTGACGCCGAAGCGGCTCGCCGTCGCCATCCAGGATGACGGCCGGGGGATTCCCAGCGACGCCATGAGCCGCCTCTTCGTGCCGTTCTTCTCGACCAAGGCCGACGGCAGCGGCATCGGCCTCGCGCACGTGAACCACCTGATGACCGGCATCGGCGGGGGCGTGGACGTGGAGAGCCGCGAAGGCCGTGGCACTACCGTGACGCTCTGGTTCCGGCGCGCCGCCGGCTAGCCGAACAGCGCCTGCTCCACCAGCTCGCCGAGCAGCGCCTGGTCCCAGTCATCGAGGGGCGCCAGCTCGATCCCCATGCCCGCCGGCCCCCGGTCGTCCGCCTTGCGCCGCATCCAGACCACGCGGCCATTTGCCGCGACGCGGTCCCGGCCCGGCAGCGAGAACTCGACGCAGATCGCCGAGCCGGGCTCGAGGGGGTGCTCGGTCGCGAGGAAGAGGCCTTGCTTCGAGAGGTTCTCGACCGCCAGCAGCTGCTGCGCCGTACCGACGTTGACCCGCACGTAGAGGTGCGATCGAGCGCGCAGCGCGCCACGCCGTTCCTTGGCGGCGGGCTGCTGCATCGACGCGGTTTGCCCGCCTTCTCGAATCCTTCCATCGCGCATCGCCGCCCCCCTCTAGACGCCCTGCGGGAGCCCTTCCCGGGCCCCCGGGACGATGCGCACGAGAGATCGCTCGACCAGCTCGAGCAGGCGCGCCTCCTGCTCGACGCTCAGCTCGTCGAAGCAGATCCCCATACCGGCCTTCCCGTGTGGGCCGGCACTCGCGCGCGCCCATACGCAGCGCCCTTCCAGCGGAAGGGAGCCGCCGTCCGGGAAGCCGAGGATCTCGAGCCGCACGCGGGTGCCGGGCTCGACGGGCTGCTTCGTGGCTACGAAGACCCCCCGCTCGCCCAGCTCCGTGATCAGGGCGTTGCCCCTCGAGAGCTTCGCGTCGATGCGGACTGGCACGCGGATCGCCCGGCGGCTGCTCGACTCCACCCAGGCACCGCGGCGCACCAGACGGTCGAGCGCCCGACGCAGGGACTGCCGCCGCTCCTCCTCGCCGGGGTCGAGGCCCACACCCGACATGCGCGCCCGGCGCGTCAGGCTCAGGTACTCGGCGGCCAGCTCGAGCGGATCCAGCAGCTCGAGCCGCCGGCCGGTTCGACGCTCGGGAGCCGGAGGACGGGCGCCCTGCGCAGCCGCCCGGAGGATCTCGGCTTGAAGGGGGGCGTAGGCCTCGCACCAGGCCTCCGCCAGGTCGGGCGTCCACGCGTCGCCGAGCGTCTCGGCGAGAGCCGCGAAGAGGATGTCGCCTGCATCGCGCAGCTGCTCTCTGGAGACGCCATGGCCGAGGTGCACGCCGACGAGCGCCTGTGCGAATGCGGTCTGCTGCTCGCGGCAGCGCCGGCTCCCGGCGATCAGCTCGAGCGCGGCGGCGAGATGCTGGCGCTGCACCTTCCCAGAGGACCGGAAGAGGAAGCGGGCCTTCGGATAGCGGTCGAAGAGGAGGCCATAGAACCTCGTTCCGAAGTCATCGGGATCGGCGAGGATCCGCTGCAGACTCGCTGCCAGCGAGGCTGTCCTGGTGGCTTCGTTGCGCATGCGCCATCTCCGGGTTGCAGTGCGCTCCTGGCTGTTCGCCGCGTCCGTCTGTTCGGTGTGCAATTCCCCGGCAGGAGCCCCATTTTGTGGTAATAGGTGTGGTCAATACCCAACACGGTCGCAGAACTATGCAGGAGGCCGTCATGCCCGTTCCCCCGCACCCCCGCAGCCTGCGTTCGCTCCTGAACCGCCTGCGGGGCTCGCGGCGACGGCACGGGCGCGCCCGGAACCTCGCCATCCCTCTCCTATTGGAGCGAGCGGCGGAGATGTTCTGGGTCTATGACCTGGGGAACGGTCATCTGGTCTACGCCAGCCCGGCGGTGGAGAAGGTCTTCGGTCTGCCGCGCGAGAAGGCGACCCTGGCGGACCTGATCGGCATGGTCCATCCGGACGATCGCCGGGCGGTGGAGGAATGGTCCCGTGCCAGAACGCGGCCCATCGAGGGCCCGGACGAGCTGGAGTACCGGATCGTTCGCGAGGACGGGACGACGAGATGGCTCTGGTCGCGCCACACACCGATCCGAAACCCCCGGATCCCCTGGATCGAGGCCGGGATCACGAGCGACATCACCGAGCGGAAGGAGAACGAGCTGGCCCTTCGGCAGGCACGGGCCGAGCTCGAGCTGCGCGTCGCGGAGCGTACCCGGGAGCTGAGCGAGGCGAACGCGCGGCTCGTTGCCGAGGTGCGCGCACGGAGCGCGGCCGAGGAGGAAGCCCTCGCTGCCGCGACGCGTTACAGGAAGGTCCTCGACGCCAGCTTCGAGATGATCGCCGAGGTCGACGAGAATCTCCGCTGGAAGGACTTCAGCCGAGGCTTGCAGGACCACCTCGGGGCCGAGCGCATGGAGGGTCTCCGGCGCGGTGCCAGGCCGTCCTTCCTGACCAACCCCGAGCTCTTTCGCACGAACCTGGCTCGGGGGCGCCGCGGCGAGACCGTTCACGGCGACTCGCTGGTGACGATGCCGGACGGCAGCAAGCGTTGGTTCGAGTGGACGGTGTTTCCCCTGGAGCCTGGTGGGGACTCGCCCTCCGTCCTCGTCGCCGCCCGCGACGTCTCGGCGGAACGGCAGGACCTGGAGCGCCTGCGCCGCATCCTGGAGGCCTCCCCCGATGCGATCCTGCTCGTGGCAGCCGACGGGACGGTGAGCATGGGCAACTCACGCGCAGCCTCACTGCTGGGCATCCCCGCGGAGCAGGTCGAGGGAGTGAAGCTGGGCGAGCCACTCGCCTCGAGCGTCGCGAAGATCGACGAAAGCCGCGAGCCCCTCGAGGCGGTCGTGACGATGCCTGGGGGCGAGGGCGGCTCGAGGCTCCTCGAGCTGCGGGGACACACCACGAGCATCGGGGACGAGAGATTCCAGCTGGTCGTGATCCGCGACGTCTCCGAACGCATCCGCGCGGCGGAGATGCGCAAGATGCTCGAAGCAGACGCACGGCGCAGCCAGCGGCTCGAGAGCCTCGGTCTTCTGGCGAGCGGCGTGGCGCACGACTTCAACAACATGCTCGGCATCATGCTGAACTACGCCACGCTGGCCTCGATGCGGGTGGGCCCCGACTCGCCTGCCAGCGAGCCGATCCTCAACATCTCCCGGACGATCAAGCGCATGTCCGAGGTCGGGAACCAGCTGCTCACCTTCGCAGGCCGCCGCGGCGGACGGGCCGAGCCGGGCGATCTGTCCTCCTGCGTTCGCGAGATCGCGCCCATGCTCCGCTCCCTGGTCCCGCGCCGGATCGAGCTCCGCTTCGAGCTTGCCGAGCTTCCCGTCCTGAAGGCCGACTTCCCACAGCTCCAGCAGGTGGTCCTGAACCTCGTGAGCAATGCCGCGGACGCGATCGGGAGCGCCGAAGGAACCGTCGTGGTACGGACCGAGATCCGCGAGGACGCTCCCTGCGGAACGACCATCCAGCCCGCTGCGCAGTTCCCAGCGACACCGGTCGTATGCCTCGAAGTGTCCGACACCGGTCCGGGAATGGCGCCCGAGGTGGTGGACCGGGTGTTCGAGCCCTTCTTCACCACCAAGGAGCAGGGACGGGGCCTCGGGATGGCGACCGTGCTCGGCATCGTGCGGCGTCACAAAGGCATGGTTGCGCTCGAGAGCGGACCGGAGGGAACGCGCGTGACCGTGGCATTCTCGGCAGCGCCACGGCCGGAGCAGCGGGCCTCGGAAGCGACGGTTGCAGCCGCGCTTCAATTGCCTGCCGAGCGACTGACGACGGTGCTCGTGGTCGAGGACGAGCCCGATCTGCTCGACTCGGTCCGCTCGCTGCTCAAGGGATCGGGGTACCGCGTTCTGGGGGCGCGCGACGGCGACGAAGCGCTGCGCATTGCCGCCCAGGCGGGCGAAGCCGTCGACCTGCTGCTGCTCGACATCAGCCTGCCCGGAAAGGACGGCCTCGAGGTGCTCCGCCTCCTCCGCCGCGAAGGCTGCGAGGCGCCCGCGATCCTGTGCAGCGGGTCTCCTCCGCCAGAGGTCGTCGGGGACGACGTCCGCTTCCTCGCGAAGCCCTACGCCTTTGAAGCGCTGTTGGCGGCGATCGACGATCTGTCGAGCTCCGAGGAGAGCACGGAGACCCCGGGAGCGTAGGGCCCTGAAGTCAGGGCTTGAGCTTCTCGAGCAGCTCCGCCTGGGAGCGCACCTCCAGCTTCAAGAAGATGCTCTTCAGGTGCCGACGCACCGTGTTCTCGGAGATTCCGAGCCGGCGCGCGACCGTCGAGACCCGGTAGCCCTCGAGCAGCGCCGCGACCAGCTCGGTCTCCCGGCGAGTGAGACCCGCTTCGCTCAGCTTCTCCTCGGGCAGCCGCGTCGGCGCGGCCCCAGTGGCCACCCGGGTACCGAGATCCGCCATCTGCGGCAACGCGGCGTTGAGCTGCTCCAGCGTCAGGCGGGTGCGCTGGATGGACGCACGCCAGTCGAGGAGCAGCTGGGCGCGAGCGTGCATGGTGTGAAACTCCACAGGCTTGACCAGATAGGCGGCCAGACCCAGATCGAGGGCGCCGATCGCGGACTCGAGGGTGGGATAGGCCGTCACCAGCACCACGGCCGGCGAGCCCTGCGAGCGACGCACCGCCTCGACGAAGTCGAGTCGTTCGGTTCCGTCGAAGCTGAGGTCCGAGACGACCAGGTCGAACGGCGTCTCC
>JBDLIK010000294.1:0-4955 GCA_039714895.1 Myxococcota bacterium
GCAAACTCGGCCTCTTGCACGGCAAGAGCGACGTCGTGGAGGGCGAGCACTGCCGTCGCCTTGATCCGCTCGGGCGCTTCCCGGGCGCGATCCGCCAGCCAGCGATTGAAGGCACGGCATAGCGAGGCCGCGAACTCGGGATCGAGAGCGTCGTCGGCGATCACGTGGCTTCCGATGGTGCGGAAGGTGACCGCCACGTCGATTCCCTCGACGTCCATGGCGTCGAGCTGGCTCTTGGCATCGAAGCGCTGCGCCATGGCCTCGTCGAAGCGGCGAAACTTCTCGTGTCGTTGGTCGTAGCGTGCCCGATTGAGAGGCGCCCGGCGCGGATCGTCCGAGAAGGCGGGATAGAAGCGCCCCTCGCAACGCCAGGCGAAGGTGCTGCCGCCCGGAATCGGGGCGAGCTGTGGGGCGCGCTCGCGATGTCGGGGTTCGAGGTATTCGAGCCACAGGTCGTGGGGCTCGATGACGTGCATGTCGGAGTCGATGATGCGAAAGCCCTGCTTGGCCACGGGGTCCTCCTCCGCTGCGCGAGCTGCACTCGCATCATGCCACGCGGGAGCCCACCCGGCGCGAAGTCCGGGCGGCGGTCCTCGAAGTCCCTGGGCGCTACCCTCCGGTCCGTGCCTCGCGACGTCCGCCAGAAGCACCGGCCGCGTCGAGAGACCAGGAGCCGCGTCCCCCTGGTGCTCGCGCTCATCGGCCTGGCGCTCCTTGCGGCGCTGCTCTGGCTCCCGGACCTCCTCCCCGAGGAGTCCGAGCTGGTTCCCGTGGAGCCCCCCGGCGAGCGGCCGGTCCCCATCGCCGAGCCCCTCCGGGACCCCGAGCCTCCGGCGCCTCCCGAGGTCGCAGAGGCCGAGCCGGAGCCCGCCGAGCCCCTTCCGCCCCTGTCCCGCAGTGACGCCTGGGTGCGCACGGAGGCCGCCGGTCTCTCGGACCAGGCGGCCTTCCGGCAGGGCCTCCAGGCGGAGGATCTCGTGCGGCGCTTCGTGGCGGCGGTGGACGAGGTCTCCGATGGGGGCAGCCCGCGCTCGCATCTGGAGTTTCTCGCTCCCAGAGGGCGCTTCCGGACGGTCTTCCGGGATGGCCGGCTCGTGACGGACCCTCGCAGCTTCCGCCGCTACGACGCGGTGGCAAAGGCCGTGGCGTCCCTCGACGCCGGACGCTGCGTCCGCCTCTACCGCCGGGCGGGTCCGCTCGTCGAGAAGGCGTTCGTGGACCTCGGCTACGAGGACGCGCGTTTCCGCGAACGCATCGAGGCTGCGCTCGCCCTGCTCCTGACCACGCCGGTTCCCCGGGGAGACGAGGAGCTCTTCCAGCCCGGAGTGTACTGGGAGTACCGGGACGAATCCCTCGAGGGCCTCGAGCCGGCGCAGAAGCAGCTCCTGCGCATGGGTCCGGAGAACGTGCGCCGCGTCCAGGCCAAGCTCCGCGAGCTCGCCAGCGCCTTGGAAGTTCCCGAGCGTTAGGACTGGCTCTCTGAGCCGTCCTCGAAGTGCTTGGCGAGGGTCAGCAGCACCGTCGCCAGCTCGCCCCGGTCCATCTTGGTCGCCTTGAGGTCGGCCAGGGTCTCCTCCAGGTGACGGAACAGCGCCTCGTCGTGCTCGGTGCTCGTCGCGCTCTGCGTATTGCGGGCCGACTCGAGCTGCTCGAGGATGTTGCTCTCGGTGCGAGCCGTCTTCTCGTGGAGCTCGGCGATGGCCGTCGTCAGGAACGCGCGCAGCTCCGTGATGCTCTGGCGCAGCTCCTGCTCGACGCCCTTGCGGCGGAGGTACTCGCTCTGATCGCGCTCCAGCGACGCCCGGGCCTTGTCGGTGAGCTCCTCGATGCTCGCCACCTGTGCTTCGGCGTGGGCTTCCAGCGCCGCGAGCCTTCCGGTCATGCCCGTATGCGCCTGCTCCAGCTGGGCGCGCTGTTCCTGAATGTGCGCGCCGAACAAGAGCTCGAAGCCCTGGGCGAGACGGTCCTCGCTGGAGGAGCCGTTGGCAACGGGAACTCCCGCCCCCGCCGCCTCCTTGCGTGCCTTGTTCTTGATCTCCGCGAAGACCTTCATGGTTGCCTCTCCCCTGGTTGGGCCGCGCCCAGGGATCTCCCCCTGACGGAGCGGGTCCTGGACCGGTGAGTGCCCCGGATGGGTCGCGCGGTGTCAGGAAATCTGGCCGGCGGGCAGGCATCCCACCCGCGTTTCGGGCGCAGCTCTCAAAGCCAGGCGGGGGCGGACGCGACGCAATCGCGCCTCAAGAATCTTCGCAGTCACCCGGCCAGGCGAACACGCACTCGAAGGTCGTGAGGTCGTAGAGCCAGAGGAAGCTGCGCCCCTCGGAAGGTACCGGCAGGGCGAGGGCGGGCAGGAGCGCCCCCAGGGCCTGCGAAGAAGCCTCGAGGCTCTCGGCGAGCTTCGCATCGGCCTTCGACTGGAGCCCGGTGAAGCGCCAACCCTCCTCGAGGACGATGCTCGAGTCGAGACTGCCGAGTCCGGTCCGGAGCTGGATTCCCATCTTGCGAGCTCGATCGGGCAGCTGGATCACGCGGTAGCTGAAGACGTCGGAGGTCGCCGCCTTCGAGGGCTTCTCGGAGGCGGGCTGCACGTTCCGGGTGATGAGCAGGTGGGGCCGGGGGACGAAGTAGGGGATGGCCCCCCGCCGCCGCCAGGAACCGAACCATCCGAGCGAGGCCCCCTCGGCGCAGGCCAGCTCGCCATCGGATTCGTGAACCCGGTGGGGGTCACAGCCGAGGTCGACCACCCTTACGGAGGGCGCGCAACCGGCAAGCCACGGCAGGATCAGAAGCGGAAGGATCGGGGACGCGCGCCCTCTCTTCATGAGTTCTCCCGTGCCCGTCCCGCCACGATCTTCGTTCAAGCTCGCACCAGCGGAGACTCATCGGAGGAGAGGCCGGACCAGCGCACGCTGCATTCCCATAGCTCACCGGCACGCGCCGCGTCCATCACCACCCGGGCCGGCGTATGCGCGGCGAGATTCGAGAGCAGCAGGTTGGTGAGCAGGAAGTGCCCCAGGTGGTTCACCGCGAAGGTCTGCTCGAAGCCCTCGGAGCTCGGCTTCGGCCCCGCACTCAGCTGCAGGCCGGCGTTGCAGACGAGGCCGCGCAGCGCGATTCGGCGCGCGTCGATCTCCTTGGCGAGCTGCCGCACGGAGGCCTGCGAGCCGAGGTCGAGCTCGAGCTCCCCGACGGCCTCGTTGCCGGTCTCCCGGACGATGCGGCGCACGGCCTCTGCCGAGGCCGCTTGGTTGCGGCTGGCCACGAGGACGCGCTCGCCCTCCCGTGCCAGGCAGCGCGCACACTCGAAGCCGATGCCGGAGTTCCCTCCGGTGACGAGGACGGCCGGCCGATCGGACGGCTCCGAGCCCATGGCCGGAGGATAGGAGACGGGAGCCCGGGCGGCTCCCACCGCCCATGGGCGTGGAGCGGCTCTCAGGAATGGAGCTCGAAGGCCCGCAGGGCGAGGATGGTCACCAGGGCGATCACCGGGAGCGAGAGGAAGAGGATCTGGCGCCAGTCCGCCAGCGACACGATGGCGTAGGCCAGGGGCTCCCGGGTGCCCTCGGGTGCCGCGCGGTAGCGCTTCCACACCCGCAGCGCGAAGAGCGCGTTCGAGACGAAGGCGAAGCAGCCCGAGAGCAGGCAGGCCCACAGGAAGGGAT
Source organism: Myxococcota bacterium (assembly GCA_039714895.1). Classification (GTDB taxonomy): domain Bacteria; phylum Myxococcota_A; class UBA9160; order UBA9160; family DASRUS01; genus JBDLIK01. The sequence continues at coordinate 3,663 of JBDLIK010000294.1, forward strand.
CGTGCAGCACGCTCGGGCCCGCGGGGTCGAGGATGGTGCTCTTGGCTCCGTAGTAGAGCAGACCGATGGAGGCGGCGAGCGTGGCACCCCATAGGCTGAGGCACACCTGGCTCACCCCTCGTCGGGCCCAGGCCTCTTTGGCTTCGGAGATCGCATGGGAGACGACCTGGGAGGCCGCATCCTGGGTGTGGACCACGACGTCCTTGGCGGCTTCCCGGATGGACATGACGAGCGCCGTCAGCACCGCGGCATCGTCCACGTAACCGAGACCGGGGATCCAGTCTGCCACCGCATCCAGCGGAGCGATCAGATAGAGCAGCGCCCCCGCCGCCATCACCTTGTGACGCTTCTCGATGCCGGGATGCGTCACATAGCCGTAGGCCTCGCGGGCAAGGCTCACCAGACGTCCGTCGGCGAGCCTTCGGAGTTTGGCGGGCAGCCGTTCCCGGAGCGTGGACGCCACCTCCGGCCGAGCGGCGGCATCCAGGTAGCGATCCGGGATCGCGAGCGGGGAGCTGTGGGTCGCGCTTGCCACGGGATCCGGGGCGCAGCGCTAGTCCGAGACCCGGCTCTTGAGGCGCTCGAGGGCTTCCTGCTGCTTGCCGGTGAGCTTGATGCCGGCATCGGTGAGCTTCGACAGGGCTGCGCGGCCACCCTTCGAGGCCCCCGAGCGCAGCTTGTCGGACACGGACCGAGCCATGCGGCGACCGGCGCGTCCGGCCTTTCCGGCGGCGGCTCCCCCGGTGCTCGTGACCTTCTCGGACACGTAGCGAACGGCGCGGCGTGCTGACTCGCTCGCCTTGTCGCTGACGGCCTCGGTCGCGACCTCCGCGGTCAACGTCGGTGAAGTCTGCTCTGACACGGGTTCTCCTTTGATCGAGGACGCCGCGCCCTCGGGGCCCGGCACTCTCCTCACGGTTCGCTCCCCACCGGGACCGACGCTGTATCGGTCGACCGAGCGCCGCGCTGGAGCCCCTCGCTGAGCGTCTGGGTCGCCGCGAACGGCTCGTTGGCGAGGGAGTCGTCTCTGTGATCCTCGTCACGAGATTGCGGCGACGATGACGGTGCCAGCTTGTGAGCCGACCCCGTTTTTCCTAGGTTCTCAGGCTCGGAGGCCGCTTCGGGCCACTGACCGTCGGTTCTCCCGGCGCTTCGTACCCCCAGAGCCCGCTTCCCGAGCGCTCCAGGAGCAAGGAGAGCCCCATGGCCCGCAGAGGTAGAGAAGGCGTGCTCAAGCGCCAACGCGAGCGGAAGAAGGCGGAGAAGGCCGCACTGAAGCGTGAGGAGAAGGCT
>JBDLIK010000295.1:0-4949 GCA_039714895.1 Myxococcota bacterium
CCCTTGCTGCAGCCCGAGGGCGTCGCAGCCTGTGCCCGCGCGCTGCGCGAGCGCGGCCCGCGGCTGCTGCTCGAGACCCACGGACTGGCCCACCAGGCACTCCCCGCGGTGCTCGACTGCGTCGACGTCGTCTCGATGGACTGGAAGCTCGCGAGCGACGTGCGGCGGGCGAAGGACCCCCGACGTGGAGTGGTGGAGCCCTTCCACGACGCCCACGAGCGCTTCCTCGAGGTGGCGTGCGGGGCGCCGGAGCTGGTGGTGAAGCTGGTGATCACACCCGCGAGCCGCGATGACGAGATCGACGAGGCCATGACCCGGCTGGCGCGCCGTGCCCCCAGAGCCACCGTCGTGCTCCAGCCCGTGACCCCCCGTCCGGGGGCGCCGGAGCGGCCTTCGGCCGAGCGCCTGCTCGAGCTCGCGGCCCGACTGGGCAGCCGGCTGTCCGACGTGCGCGTGATCCCCCAGACCCACCCCGTCTACGGAGCGCCCTGAGCGATGCCGCTTCGGGCTCGGATGAGATGCGCGGCTTCGGAAAGGTCCGAGGCCCGCAGCACCTCGATCCCCAGCCCCCGGCTCTCCACCGCACCTTCGCCGGTGAGGACCAGCACCGCTCCCTGGCATCCCGCCGCCCTGGCGAGGGCCAGGTCGGCGGCCCGGTCGCCCACCACCCAGCTGCGCGCGAGGTCGGCATCGAGCTCGCGCTCCGCCCGGTGCAGCAGGCCCGGGGCCGGCTTGCGGCAGGAGCAGCCCGCGTCGGGAGGGTGGGGGCAGAAGAGGGTGGACTCGATGACGATTCCCTGGCGGGCCAGATCCCCCACCAGGTGGCGCTGGAAGGCGTCGAACTCCGCCCGGCTGAAGTGCCCGCGTGCAATTCCGCTCTGGTTCGTGACGATGGCGAAGGCGAACCCCGCGTCGGCGAGCCTCCGGAGCCCGTCGAGGACCCCGGGCAGCAGCGCGTAGTCCTCCAGACGATGGGTGTAGCCGCGGTCCTCGGTGAGGGTCCCGTCCCGATCCAGGAACACGAAGGGCTTCATGGCGCGGGGAGGCTATCGCGCACCGGTGCCGACTCCTGCGGCGCGAGCAGCGAGGCCCGTGGATCGGAGGCTTCGGCTGCCTGCTTCGCCTGGTCCAGGAAGGCGCCGAGATCTCCGTCGAGGGCCTGGAGCCGGCCCTCGTAGGCTGGGAGGTCGGCTGTGTAGGTCCCCACCAGCGCCAGGCAGGCATCTCCCAGCGGGATGGTCGCCGCGAGCGCCTCCGGGTCGTTGCGCTTCAGCGGCAGCGAGGCGAGGGTCGCCCGGGCGCTCTGGGAGAGGGCCTCACGGGAGTCCGCGTCTACAGGGCTCTCGCTCGCGTAGAGCTCTGCCACCGCCTGGCGCAGCTCGGCGAGCAGCGCTGCGACGTCACGCCGCTCGCGAATGCGCTCCCGCTCGCGGGGCAGTGCGGCGAGCTCCTGTTCGGCGAAGAACCGCAGCGTGGCCTCCTGGGCGTAGAAGGTCGCGAGCCCCTCGTTGAAGTCGGCGTCGCTGCGGACGAACACCGTCGCGTGGACCAGCTCGTGCAGCAGGGTCTCCACCAGGTCTCCGGGATCCCCCTGCAGCAGGGGGGTCGTCACCGGGTCGTCGAACCAGCCCAGCGTCGAGTAGGCCGGGACCGGCACCAGACAGACGTCGTAGCCGGCGCCGCGCAGCCGCTCGGCCTCTCGCTCGGCCGCGCCGACGTCGAAGTACCCCTTGTAGGGCACCTCGCCCACCAGAGGGAAGCCGAAGGGCGTGGGCTCGATCTCGCCGGGCGCCGTGATCACCACCGTGGTCACCACGCGGTTCCCCGGCCATTCGGCGTAGCTCGTGTACTGCCCCCCTACGTCGAGCCCGAGCTCTCGAGCGTACGCCCGGACCGCCTTGACCCGCAGCAGTGCGCTGCGAATCTCGGGAGCGGTGGCCGGATCGGAGAGTACGGCGTCGATGTCCCGCCGCGCCAGGAGCAGCCGTGCCTGACCCCGGGCGAGATGGGCGTAGTAGCAGCCGGACAGCAGCAGCAGGGAGAGCAGCAGCGTGAGGACCGCCTTCGTCGAGCTTCGGGTCTGCGTCGCCAGCGCCCTCGACGCCGAGCTCGCCTGTGCGGAGGCCTTCGCGGCCGGCGCGAGCGGCTGTGAGGAACGCCCGGGCGACCCGGGCTTCGGCGGAAGCGGGGGGAGCACGCTGCTCATCTACGCGCCGGCCTCGCGGGTGGCCGCCGTGCGCCGGGGCGTCGAAGGACGGCTGGCCGAGCGCGCCCGCGTCGGGCCCGCCTCGCCGGTGGCCGAGCAGGACTGGAGCCGGGGGTGGCGCGCGCACCACCGACCGCTCGAGATCTCACCCCGGCTGGCGATCCAGCCATCCTTCGCCCGGGCACCCGTGCGGCCGGGGCAGGAGGTCCTGGTGATCGATCCGGGCCAGGCCTTCGGCACCGGAAGCCACGCCTCCACCCGGCTGATCCTCGAGCTGCTGGCGGGCCCCCTGTGCAGGCTGCTGCCGGGGAGCGAGGTGCTCGATGCGGGCACCGGGAGCGGGGTGCTGGCCCTCGCTGCCCTGCGTCTGGGGGCCCGGCGGGTGGTTGCCTTCGATCTCGACCCCCTGGCCGCGGCAGAGGCCCGCCGCAACGCCCTCGGCAACGGCCTCGCCGCCGGTCTGCAGCTGTTCACGGGCCCCGCCCAGGCCCTGCGCGGCTCCTTCGACCTGGTGGTCGCCAACCTGCTGCGCGGCGAGCTCGAGCCGATCCTCCCCACCCTGACCGAGCAGCTCGGTTCCAGCGGTGCCCTGGTTCTCTCGGGCCTTCTGGAGGCGGAGGAGGCTCCCGTCCGCGCAGCCCTGGCGGAGCTCGGCCTGCTCCGGGTCGAGGCGCGACGCTCCGGGGACGCCACGGGCGATCGCTGGCTGGCCCTCATGGCGAGGCGCGCACCCGGGCCCGCCAGTCGTCGATGAGGCGTCCGAGCGTGTCCTCCAGGGGAATGCGCGGTGCCCACCCGGTCAGCTGCCGCAGACGCGTGGCGTCGCCGATCGACGCGTCTGCGGCTCGCAGCCGAGCGGGGTCCACGACGACCTCGAAGCGCGAGGTCGCGCGTTCCAGCAGACCCTCGAGGAGACGACGGATCGGCACGGCCTCGCCCCGGGCAACGTTGTAGATGCCGAGGGGCACCGAAGGATCCAGCAGCCGCAGGTAGGCCTCCACGACGTCATCCACATCCAGGTAGTCGCGCACCGCATCCAGGGCCCCGACGCGGATCGGCGGATCCCGACGGCCGAGCTCGAGCTCGGCGATCTGTCGGGCGAAGCTCGACGCCGCGAAGGTGTCGCTCTGGCCGGGCCCCGTGTGCGGGAACGGCCGCACGCGGACCACGGCCAGGCCGCCGCCGGCGTAGGCGGCCCCCAGCAGGTCCGCCGCGGCCTTGGCCCGGGCGTAGGGGGAGCCCGGACGCAGGGGCGCACCCTCGTCGAAGGGACGCACCGGGTCCGCCGCGACGCCGTAGCACTCCCCCGACCCCACCAGGATCACCCGGGCGCGCGGGGCACGGCAGCGGGTGGCCTCGAGAATCGAGCGCGTGCCGAGGTAGTTCACCCGGAAGACGGCCTCGGCGTCCTCGAAGGAGGCCGCCACCGAGCTGCGTGCGGCGAGGTGGATCACCGCCTCCGGGTTGTGGCGCTCGAAGAAGGCCGCCACCGCCGCCCCGTCTGCGACGTCGAGCTCCCGGTCGAAGCCGGCCACGGTGTCTCCGCGCGCCTCCAAGCGGGAGACGAGCCGCGTCCCCACGAAGCCCGCCGCACCACTCACCACCACCCGCATGGCGCGCAGCCTGCCAGACGCGCGTCGCCTGTGCTAGTTGTGGGTCCGCCTGCGGGCAGAGCCCGCAGGCACCACAGGCTTCGCTCGGCTTCGCCTCGCTGCGCGCGCCTTCGGCGCTTGCACTCTCGTCATCTTCGACTCCGGGGAGACGCTCGAGGCACGGGAGGGAGCGTGATGATCCTCGGGGTCTCGGGGCGCTACGCGGCTGGCAAGGGGGAGGTCATCGCCTTCCTGGGGGAGCGGAGCTTCACGCCGCTTTCGCTCTCCGATGTCCTTCGCGAGGAGCTCCGCGAGCGCGGCGAGAGCGAGACGCGCGAGCGCATGATCGAGATCGGTCGTGAGCTGCGCGCGCGCCACGGCGAGAGCGTGCTGGCGGATCGTCTGGCTGCCCGCCTGGCGCCAGACCGGAACTACGTGATCGACTCGATCCGTCATCCCGCCGAGGTGGAGGCGCTGCGGCGCCACACTTCGGCGTTCCGACTGGTCTGGCTGGACGCCCCCGAGGCCCTGCGCTTCGAGCGGCTGCGGGGCCGCGCTCGTCCGGGCGACCCGACCACTCTCGAGGCCCTGCGCGAGCTCGAGGGCCGCGAGCTCGCGAGCGAAGACCCCGCGGGACAGCAGCTCGAGGCGGTGCACGAGCTGCGCGACTTCGAGCTTCGCAACGAAGGGAGCCTCGAGGATCTGCACTCGGAGCTCCAGACCATCCTGAGAAAAAGTCTCTACTTCGAGCGGCCCGGCTGGGACGAGTACTTCATGAGCATCGCCCAGATGGTGGCTTCACGAAGCAACTGCGTGAAGCGCAAGGTGGCCGCGGTCATCACCGTGGACCGGCGCATCATCTCCACCGGATACAACGGCACGCCCCGGGGCGTCGCCAACTGCAACGAGGGCGGCTGTCCACGCTGCAACTCGTTCGTGCCCGAAGGGACGCAGCTCGGCGACTGCATCTGCTCCCACGGAGAGGAGAACGCCTTGGTCCAGGCCGCCTACCACGGCGTGTCTGTGCGCAGTGCCACCCTGTACACGAACCTATGCCCGTGTCTGCTCTGCACGAAGATGATCATCAACGCGGGCATCGCGGAGGTCGTCTACAACGCCGAGTACCGGCTGAGCGATGTTTCCCTCTCGCT